>CAZSIZ010000006.1:0-21916 GCA_964606645.1 uncultured bacterium | reverse complement strand
AAATAATTCTTTGAACGCCCCCGGTTAATAATGTAAATTTGTGGTGCTGGCTTCCAGCCTGAATTATTTCACAAAGCTGGCTGTAAGCCTGCACCACAATATAACAAAAATCCAACTGAAAACTGATAACTTTCTCACCAATTTCTTCCACGAGCGAAATGATCGTTGCGTTCTTTCCAATCGTCCGCTAATCCGGTCACCTCCAGCATCCCATCCACGGTGAGAAACGGGTCGTCCATCCGTTTCAGCCACTTTTGCAGTTCCGCTTCCATCTCCTTCTGCAGCGCTTTGGCGGAGGGATCGTCGATCAGGTTATTCACTTGGTAAGGATCCTTCTGGTTGTCAAAGAGCACCCAGCCTTTGTCGGTCCATCGGGCGTAGGTATAGCGTTTGGTACGCACACCGCGCCAAGTGCGGCCTCCCCATTGTTTGGCCTGATCGGCGGGGATGATATCCATGATGGGAACGGATTCGTAGGCTTGGCCTTTCCCTGTGAGGAGACGTTGGCTCAGGTCCATCCCTTCCATAACGCTTGGGACCGGCGTTCCCGTCAGGGCTAGCAGGGTGGGAGTCAGGTCCGCCGTGCCGAAGAGGTCATCCGTGGGCTGGCCGCTGGGGATGCGTCCGGGTTGGCTGAAGATCAGAGGTACGTTGATGGATTCTTCCCACGGTTGCTGCTTTTTCGTGCGCCCGTGCGACCAGAGCATGTCGCCGTGATCGGACGTGAATACGACAATTGTATTACGGCGCTGCCCGGTTGCTTCCAGCGTTTTCAGTAAACGTCCCACGCAGTCGTCCAGCGCGGTGATATGGGCGTAATAGCCCGCAACGTCTTTCATCTTCGGATTCTGACTGTTTTTCCGAGGCGTGATCGTTTCGGGGTCATACATCGATTTATACGGTTCCGGGACCATCTGATAGTGTGAGTGCGGCGGGCCGTAAGAGACCAGCAGGCAATAGGGCGATTGTTGATGCTTTCGGATAAAATCGGCGGCCAGATCGGTTTGATGGAACGGTTCGTAGCCTTCTTTCTGAATCAGTTCGGGCGTGTCTAGGTAGTACTTGGGTTTCATGTAGTTGTGGTGGCAGTTGTAGACCGCCCAGTAGTTATCGAAACCTTGGCGGCGTGGGCCGGGTGGAGTGAATCCGCTTCGGGGCACGCCATCCAGGTGCCATTTGCCGATGTACCCGCATTGGTAGCCCTGTTGGTTCAGCTCGGTTGCGATGGTCGCCTGACCGGTGTTCATGCGCAAATCGTTCGAGACACAGCCGGTTTTGAGCGGGTATTTTCCCGACAGCATAATAGCGCGGCTTGGCGTGCAGAGGGGTGAGTTGGCGATGCCGTTGCTGAAGGCCACCCCTTCGCGCGCCAGCCGGTCCAGGTTGGGAGTTTTCACTTGTTGGCTGCCCGCATAGCCACAGTCCATACCCCGGTGCTGATCGACGTGGATGAACAGCACGTTCGGTTTTCGTTCCGCTGAGTGGGCGGGAAGGGAACCGGCCCCAACCCCCGCCGCGATTGTCTGAATAAATTGTCTGCGAGTATTTTTCATAGTGCCTCGGTTGTACCAAAAGAAATGAAAATGGACAAGGGGCTGAGTCGGTCTTTATCTTATATGAAGAATGAGTGTACTATGAGAACGTGTCACACAGTCGCAAAAGACTATGACTGACTCATCACTCGATCCTGGGAGGAAATCATGAAAACCTATTCGCTATTTACGTCATTTATCGTATTATTACTGAGCGTCTCCTGCGCGACGCACTGCACCAAATGCGGGCAACAGGGCTGGGTTTCGCTGTTCGACGGCAAGACGCTCGACGGCTGGACACAGAAAAACGGAACGGCCACCTACCGCGTGGAAGATAAAACCATCGTCGGCACCACGGTTGAAGGAAGCCCCAATTCCTTTCTCTGCTCGGATAAGGACTACGCCGATTTTGAGTTGGAGTTCGAGGTGCTGGTCGATAACCGCCTCAATTCGGGCGTGCAAATCCGAAGCCACAGTCTTGAGGATTACCGCAAAGGCCGCGTCCACGGCTACCAGGTCGAAATCGCGGAGGGCGGTTTCTCCGGTTTCATCTACGACGAAGCGCGCCGGGGTAAGTGGGTGGATCAGGATCAATGCGACGAACAGGCGTCCAAAACCGCTTTCAAAAAAGATGAATGGAACCACTACCGTGTCGTGTGTATCGGCGAGTCCATGCGCACGTGGATCAACGGCATCCCAATCGCCGATATCGCCGACGATATGACAGCCAGCGGGTTCATCGGCCTACAAGTTCACAGTTTCAAAGGCGATTCGCCCGCAGAAGTGCGTTGGCGAAATATCCGTATTCGCGAAATACACCGGGGATTATAGAATGACAGAGTTCGCCAAGAAGGATTACATCATCGTCGTCCAATGCGATATCGTGCAGGAACGCTGCTCCGGGTATTTATGCGAAAAATCCTTCAACGAACGTTCCGGCGGTTTTGCTATTTATTCAAAGGATAAACACTATCGCACGATTTACCTGACATGCGGTGGGTGCTGCGGCCGGGCGATTCATCGAAAACTCGGCCACATCGTCCAGCTGTTGAAAATTAAGGAGTCGATCGAGAAGGATCGGATCGTGGTGCAATTCTCGTCCTGTATCACCACCGATAACTACCACGGTCCACCCTGCCCGCATCTCGATTACCTCAGAGCACTGGTCGCCAAGCTCGGCCTGGACCTGCAGGAAAAAACCTACATCAGTAAGACATCGGAAAAACTCCGCAAGGCCGGTGTCTACGCGGAAAGTTAGTTCCTGAACAATTTAACACCCAAAGAATCGAGAAACGTTTGAAGAAATAGGTTGTATCCCGCTTTAATATCCGTCTCTTTTTCGGTGGGCGCGGAATGAACGAGTACGCCGAAACTTAGGTGGAACGTCTTCCCCGCTTTCACGAAAACCTTGCTCTTCTCCCCGTTCGTAAACGCATTGCGTCCGAACGGATTGGCGACCAGCAGCCCGTAATCGCGGGCGTGAAACCAGGAGGGGCGAAAATTGTCAGGCAATGCCATCAGCGTAATCCCAGCGAACCGGCCCTCGATCATCCCGGCGTAGTCGCACCAGTTTGCCTGTTTTCCCCAGACTTGCTTCTCATCTTTCAGTCCATTGCTATTGAGAATCCGCCCTCCCTTTTTCACCGAAATAGGAGTCGCCACACGCACACCCAGCCCCATCTCTTCCTGATCGCCGAAATAGAAATCCGCATCCGATGAAAATTCCGAACGGGCGATCAAAAGGATTTGTCCGGGACGCACCGTGACGGTGTAGTGACAGACTTCGCGGCAGACGAGTTTTCCCTCGGATGAGAGATAGTGATTGAGCACGGTGAAGCGGCCGGTGTTTTTTTCGCTGAACGGTTTTTTGATGAAACGCACATGCTCGACCCGTGCCTTGTTGCGCCAGAAATCGAACCCGCCGATATCACCGTACGCCGCCCAGATTCCGGGATGATAGGTCGCGTGATCGTCCGGATCGATTCCCTTGACCGGCGGATGGGTGCGGGTGATCGGTATTCCACCAGGCGCGAAGACATGACAGAAATATGGCCGTGGGATATTGTCGTCCTCGAAAACGTAAGTAGTGAACGGCGCACCGTCGATTTTGATTTCCAGACGGTTCTCCCCCTTAAGAAAGGAAACCTGCTGAGAGCCGGACGCCGCCAGGGAGAAAGCGGCCGTCAACGAAAAAACGGTGACATAAACGAAAAACTTCGATGTTTGTATTAATCGAATCATGGTAGAGGTCCTATATTTCGGCGAGTTCGTAGCCTTTTCGATACGTGCGGCCGAGTAACCGGTCCGCTTCGGGATCGCCGGAAATTGTCATGGTTTTCGTGTTGAGGTGGAGTTTCCGTCCGGTCCGAGTGAGGATATTGCCCAGGTGACACAACGTGGCGGACTTGAATCCCTCAGTGACGGGAACCAGCAGTTTCGAGGGATCGTCCGCTTTCACGCTGTCGAGGAAATTCCGCGCGTTGTCTTCGACACTTCCGTTTCCGCCGATCCGCTTTGGCTCCTCATCGATAAAGGTGACGAAACATCCTTTGCGGCCGATCTCAAGTTTGCCTTTGTCACCGTAAAAGATCACGCCATTGTCATGGCCTTCCATCTTGTAGTCGGTCCAGAGCCGCATTTCGTAAACCAGGTGGATATCGCCGTATTCGTAGATGACGGTTTGCGTATCGGGCGTTTCGTGGTCGTCGTCGTAGAAGAGCTGGCCACCCGAACCGCTAACGGTTTTTGGCAAATCCACACCCAGCCCCAAGCGCGCGAGATCGACCTGATGGATGCCGTCGTTGCCGATGTCGCCGCAGCCGTAGTCCCAGAACCAGTGCCATTTGTAGTGCCAACGGTTTTTCGTGAAAGCATGGACAGGAGCAGGACCGAGCCATAGATCGTAATTCACACCGTTCGGAGGTGTTCCATTCGGGGCGCGTCCGATAGGGCCTCGCCGTTGGTGGTTGATCGCCTTGGCCATGCGGATTTTACCCAGTTTACCCTCACGCATGAACCGAACGGCTTCTTGAACTTTCTCGCCGCTGCGGATTTGGGTTCCGTGCTGGACGCATTTCTTATATTTCGCCGCCGCTTCGACAAGTCGCTGGCCTTCGCGGATGTTGTGACAGCAAGGTTTTTCCACATAGACGTGTTTCCCCGCCAGCACCGCTTCGATGGCGATCTTGGCGTGCCAGTGATCGGGCGTGGCGATGCTAACCGTGTCGATGCTTCGGTCGTCGAGAATGCGGCGGTAATCCTCGTAAGGTTTGACCTTCGATGAATTGGGAAGATCTCCGGCCTCTTTCGCCCGCCGCTTCGGATCGACATCGCACACCGCAACGACCTCACACCGGTCTTTCAGGCCGGAAAACACCCCGCAATGGTTCCCCCCCTGGCCCCCGGTTCCGATCACGGCGTGGCGCACACGCTCGTTTGGCGAACCTTTCGCATTATCCGTAATAATAAGCGGCATGGACGAAACGGCCACCCCGGCGCTTGTCGATTTCAGAAAATGTCTCCGGTTATAACTGGACACGATCGTTCTCCCTCCTGAATAGGTGAATCTCGATACCTCCCACGATAAAACAGACCAGAGCTTACCGCAAGGTTGTCGTCGATGATTTAACAAGAATTGAATATCGCGGAATGGGGAAGGGAATTATTGGTTGATCCAGGAGAACGAATTCGTCATCGAACCGCTTCCAACGTGTTGGCCGATGCCAACCAGAACGGCGATTAGAATCACAGCGGCGAGCAGCAGCACGGCGAAAGCCCAGTACGAATTCCCCTGATTCTGCTGAGACGCCTTGCGGTAACGTTCAGTGATCGAATGCGTTGGTTTCTGTTGACTTATGGTTTGAGAAGAAACCACCTGAGAAGGGGCTGTCTGTAAAGGGACCGTCTGAGAAGGAAAGGTTCGAGAAGGAACAATCTGAGAAGGGATTGTTTCCATTGAGGTTACATCACCCCTCCCGGCAATAAGTTGTTCGAGAACCGCCCTCCGAATACGTTTATCGACATCGCGAAGCAGGCTTTTTGGATGTTCGCCAACGATGTACATATTATTACTTGGAAGCAACTGGTTTGTCACGTCGAGCCGAATCCTCTGCGCTTCCTGAAGATTCCCGCTACTCTGTTTAAGCATTTTCCGAGCGGTATTCAATTTTCGAATCGCTTCTCTCTCGGCTCGAACCTGACTCTTAGACATCGTGGCCCCATTCGACCCGTGTCGAACCGCGCGCCCCATATAGATCAGAAAACGAAAGGATCCAAGAACCACCACACAGAATACTAGAACAGGCGCGATGACGGTAATCCATTCCGTCATCGCATCGATCGCGATCAGAGGACTAACCCTTTCCAACCATTCCATCTTCCGACACCTTTAAAACAATTAAAATACAAAATATGGGATATTACTTACTATAGCAAGATTTCCTTAAAGAGTCAACAATATTTTTTTATTTTCGAGGTTACGAGCCGTAAGATTAACAGAATGATGAGGTTATGATTTAATAAATGATATAAAAACAGCAGGGGATTTAAAGGATTTATTTCTCCAGAGCATTCCGTTGAGTCCAGCGGACGTCGAGGATATCGCGGAGGCCTTCACCCAGGAGATTGAAACCAAGTACCGTCAACGCCAGGGCCGCGCCGGGGAATAGCGATACCCAGGGGGCGGCGCGGAGGGCTTGCGAGCCGTTGTTGATCATGCTGCCCCAGCTGGGGGTTGGGGGCTGTGCGCCGAGGCCGAGAAACGACAGGCCCGCTTCGGCCATGATCGCTTGCGCCAAACCCATCGTCCACCAGATCAACGCGGGCGCATAGCAGTTGGGAAGAATATGTCGAATCATAATCCGCGCATCCGAAGCGCCGAACGACCGGGCGGCACTGACGAATTCGCGTTCCTTCACGACCAGCACTTGAGACCGCATCAACCGCGCCATGCTCGCCCACATGACCGCCGTCAACGCGGCGAACATCGGCCACAGCCCGCTTCCCTCTCCCGAAAAAACGACAGCGATCGAAATCACGAGCAGCAAAAACGGAAACGCCATCGTAATATCGACCAGCCGCTGAAGGATCAGGTCGGTTTTACCGCCGTAGTAGCCCGAAACGCAGCCAATGAAAATTCCGATCAGCAGCCCCATCGTGCGGGTGGAGACGCCGATCCCCAGTGAGATGCGGGTCCCGTAGATGATTCGGCTTAAGACGTCGCGCCCCACCCGGTCGGTCCCGAACCAGTGTGACCACGACGGCCCTTGATAGCGCGCCCGCAGATCGATCTCGCCGGGATCGTAAGGGGCGATCGCAGGCGCGAAGACTGCCACCAGGATCAGCCCCAGCGCAATCGCTCCTCCAATCAGGATATAGGGATGACGTGGAACGTTCATGTCAATCATACCGGATTCGCGGATCGAGATAGGCGTACAGCAAATCGACGATCAGGTTGATGGCGATAAAGATCACACAAAAGAACAGCACCGTACCGTTGATGACCGGGTAGTCGCGCTGAGAGATAGCGATGACGATATGCCGCCCCAGTCCCGGCCACGAAAACACTTTCTCCGTCAGCACCGAGCCGGAGAGATAACTGGCGAAATCGAGTCCGATCAGCGTTACGATCGGGATCAAGGCGTTGGCGAGGGCGTGTTTACCGACAACGCGAATCGGCCCCGCCCCCTTGGCGCGCGCGGTCTGCAAGTATTCTTCACCGAGCACGTCCAGCATGCTGGCCCGCGTCATCCGGGCGATCAGCGCCACCGATTGCGTGCCCAGGGCGATGGCGGGAAGAATGAGATACTTGATCCCGCCGTCTCCAAAGCCGGAAGGCGGCAGAAGGCGCAGTTTCATACTCACCACGTACATCAGAAGCAGCCCCAGCCAGAAGACCGGCGTGGAAATCCCGATCAGAGAGAAGACCATCGCCGTGCGATCCACCCACGTATTGGGCATCAGTGACGAAAGCAGCCCAGCGCTCACGCCCAGAATCACGGCGGCGATCATCGCGGATAGCGCTAACTTAAACGTGTTGGGAAATTTCTCGCGGATAATCTCTCCAACCGGCCTGTGGCTGTCGTAGGAAACGCCCAGGTCGCCCCGCGCAAGGTTCCACAAATATTTCCCATACTGAACGTAAAGCGGCCGATCGAACCCGTAGCGTTCTCGAATCTGCTGCCGCTGCTCGTCGCTGGCGCGCTGACCGGCCATAGCATCGGCGGGATCACCGGGAACCATCCGCCCCAGAAAAAAGGTCACGGTCACAACCCCGATCAGCACCGGAATCGTCAAAAGCAGCCGCTGTAAAATGTACGTCCACATAATCTATTCCCATGCCACACGTATCAAAATGGATTACAAGTGTAGGGGCAGGCCCCTGTGCCTGCCCGTCTTCAATTCAACCCATCATCATTAAGGTCAGAAAATAATCCCTAAACCCTAAACCCTAAACCCTAGACCCTAGACCCTCTGTTTGTGGTATTTCAATCCGCTCGGTCAGGTATTTCGTCCCGTTGAAGATCGATGGTTCGGAGAAATCCTTCAGCCAGGGCTGAGTTACGATATATTTCGCCTGATGCCACAGGAAAATCGCCGGAACTTTATCATAGATCGAATCGTTGGCAAGCGTCAGCAGCCGGGAACGGTGCTGGGGATTCAATTCGCGCTGGGAACGTTCGATGAGTGTATCGGTGGTCTCGTCACGAAATCGGCTCATGTTCCCCGATCCAATCTGCGACGAATGGAAGAGCGGATAGATAAAACTGTCGCCGTCCGGGTAGTCCGCGAACCAGCCCCGGTAGGCCGCGTCGAATTTCCCTTCACGCAGAGCACGGCGGTACGTCACCCATTCCAGCTGCCGCAGCCGGATCGGCACGCCCGCCCGTTTCCATAACGCCTGGATCACTTCGCCGGTGGTGCGGGTGAAATCTTCCGTCGCGGGCAGGATGAGATCGACTCCCCGCTCGTCCAGCCCGGCTTGCTGCAAAATCGGGCGAATGGTTTCCGGAGGTCGAGTGACCGGCTGCTTGCCGGGCGTATGGCCGTCCAGACCGGGGGGAATCGGTCCCGTGCTGACCGATCCGGCTCCTTCCCGAACGCATTCCAAAACCAGCGGCGTTTCTACCGCGTCACGAAGCGCCCGGCGCACTTCTTCGCGGTCGAAAGGCGGTCGTTCGCAGTTGAGCAGAATCATATCGGTGTTCAGCATGGGGGCCAGCTGAGTGAACGGTTTCCATTGGGGGTGAGTGCGCCAGCGATTGATTTCCGCGATAGGAACGGGATTGATAACAGCGCAGTTTCCCGTTTCGAATTCGGCGATAGCAGTAAATTCATTGCTGATGACTTTGGCGATTAATTGCCGAAGTTTTGGTTTGTTGCCCCAATAGGTTTCGTTACGAACAAACGAGAGATATTGATCGTGCCGCCATTCCTCAAACCGCCAGGGACCGCTTCCGATAGGGTGTTCGCCGAAGGGAATGCCTTCCCGTTCGCCCCGTTCGACGACCTCACGGGGAACGATCGACGCGGCGGGCATCGCCAGCAATCCAAGAAACGGCACGAACGGTTCGTTAAGCGTCAGTCTAACGGCATCCGGCGCGGGGATTTCGATCGACGCGATTCGTTCCAGCATCCAGCGTGAAGGCGAAGCGGTCTCCGGATTCAGCACGCGCTCGAACGAGTAACGGATATCCTCCGCCGTCACAGGCCGCCCGTTCGAGAAGCACGCTTTCGGATTGAGACGAAACGTGTACTGCGTGCCGTCGTCCGAGACGGTCCACTCTCGCGCAAGGTCCGGCTCAATCTCGGCCTTTCGACTAAAGCGAACCAGGTTTGAAAAAACCAATCCAATCAGCCGCCCGTCAAAGAATCCCCACGACCGGGCGGGATCGAGCGTCGGCGGATCTTTAATATCGTAAAAAACGTACGTGTCCCGGTCTGTGGGAAGCACGTAGAATTGACGGCTTCCCGTCTTCGCGCACGATGCGTACACCAGCCCGCTGCCGAGCGCGATCATCCAGTCTCTTCTCGTAAAAGTTCTCTGCTCGTTCATAAAATGATTTTCGCCATCGAAATCGTTCATTCCGATCATAATGTTTTTGCACAATAAGTATACATCGAGTTGTATGACAGATAGAAATCCATTGAGAAATGTGGTATGAATGAAAGTAATCCATAACCAATCAGGAGAATGACGATGAGTAAAAAGCAGACGAAATCGACGCGGCGCGGTTTTCTGGGACGCTCGGCCATCGCGGCTACGGGTGTAACAATGGGACTGGGCGTGACATCCGGCAAGAACGTATTGGGCGCGAACGACCGAATCCGGGTCGGATTCATCGGTGTGGGTAATCGCGGTTCCCAACTGCTGGGCAACTTTATGAAAAACGACGATTTGGAAGTAGCGGCGCTCTGCGATGTGTACGAACCTTTCGTGCAGCGCGATCCATCCAAAGTCGATAAGGAAATGAGTGAGGCGCTGGGCGGAAGAATCCCTAAAATGGGAGAAAAGTTCGATCGTAAAATATTACGTTGTTCCGATTTCCGGCGTGTGCTGGAACAAAAAGATATCGACGCAGTGACCATCGCCACCCCGGATCACTGGCACGCGATTCAAACGATTATGGCCTGTCAGGCGGGCAAGGATGTCTACGTCGAAAAACCACTCTCCATCACGATTCACGAAGGCCGGAAAATGATCGAGGTGGCCAGAGAGACGAACCGCATCGTCCAGGTCGGTCTGCATCGCCGTTCCTCGAAGATGTACCGCCAGGTCGCCGACCGGGTGCGAGGCGGAAAGATCGGGAAAGTGACCGTCGCGCGCGCGTACCGCATCAGCAATATGTATCCCCACGGCATCGGCAGGAATCCCTCGATGAAGCCGCTCAAGAATTTCAACTGGGATATGTGGCTCGGCCCCAGAGCGGACCGCTCGCATCAAAGCAACATCTCACCTTACAAGTTCCGCTGGTGGCAAAAATATTCCTCCCAGATGGCCAACTGGGGCGTTCATTACTGTGACGCCATCCGATGGGTACTCGGCGAATTGGCTCCGGTGTCGGTCTCGGCGCACGGGGGACGCTTCGCGGTGGACGACGACCGAACGGTTCCCGACACGATGGAAGTGATCTTCGAGTTGCCGTCGGGCTGTCTGCTGATTTTCGGGCAGTATGAAGCCAACGGCGGACGCGCCATCCTCGAAGGCGAACTCGAATTCCGTGGAACGCTCGGCAACATCTACACCGGTACTGAAGGTTCCGGTTACACCATCGTTCCCACCAGCCCCGGTCAGTTTCAAACCCAGAAATCGAAAGTCAAAAAAGAGACCGTCAAACCGATGGACGGCGATCTGACCTATCAGAATATCCGCAATTTCCTGGACTGCGTCAAATCACGCGAAACCCCCAACTGCGATCTGGAAATCGGTCATCGCTCGACCACTTTCTCCCACCTTGCCAATATCGCCTTACAAACAAAATCACGGATCAACTGGGACGCCAAGAAGGAGATTATCACCAATAACAAAGACGCCAACAAACTGCTCCACTACGAATACCGTGAACCCTGGAAACTGTAAGCGCTCATTTGGAGTATAATTATAGTGATGCGAAGCCGTTTTAAAGTCAGTGATAATAGAATCGATCGTTCAGGAGTCATTCCAATGGTCCAACAACGTTTTACGGCCCTTCTTGAGAGAGAAGGAGATATGTACGTCTCTCTCTGTCCGGAACTCGATATTGCCAGCCAGGGAAAGACAATCGAAGAGTCACGGGATAATTTACGTGAAGCAATCGAACTCTTTCTGGAGACAGCAAGCCAAAATGAAATTGAAGAACGTTTAAGTTCGGAAATATACGTTACTCAAATCGAGGTCATGAATGGCTAGATTACGACGATTCTCCGGGCAAGAAATCTGTAAGATTTTGGCTGAACATGGCTTCGAAATTATTCGACAAAAAGGTAGCCATATTGTTATGCAAAATAAACTACCCAATACGACGATCACAGTGCCCGTTCCAAATCATTCTGAACTTAAAATCGGAACGCTTCTTAGTCTTATCAGGCAGAGTAAATTACCTCGTTCGTTGTTTGAGCGATAATACGTTATTCAATCAATAGCCAGTAGGGTGGGCTAAAAGCGAGCAAAGCGAGTGTAGCCCACCATTTCACTACGAGGCAAAATAAAACCAGATTTGAAGTCCCTGCATGGTGTATAGAACCACATAATGCCCAGAAGGGGCGTAAGTACAATAATAATATTCTTAGAATTTTCCCAAAGGTAAAAACACAATGCGTCCAAAACTAATCATCTCTCTCCTGGCAATCACCCTATGCACCACACAAATTAACTCCGCCGAATACGACATAGTAATCTACGGCGGAACTTCGGCGGGCGTCGCAACCGCCGTCCAAGCCTCGCGAATGGGGAAAACGTGTGTGATTATCGAACCTGGCTCTCATTTAGGCGGCCTGACTTCCGGAGGACTCGGCGCGACGGACATCGGTAACAAAGGTGCGATCGGCGGCGTTTCCCGCGAGTTTTACCGCCTGATCGCCAAACACTACGAGAACGAAAGCGCCTGGACATTTCAAAAACGATCTGAATTCAAAAGCCGCCGCCAGAGTCCGGCAGACCACTCCATGTGGACCTTCGAACCTCATGCTGCCGAACAGATCATGAAAAAATTAGCGGACGATGCCGGAACCGATGTCGTATACAACGAACGGCTCGATCTCAAGAATGGCGTCGTAAAAAAGAAGGGCCGGATAGAGACCATCAAGATGGAAAGCGGTAAAGTGTTTTACGGAAAAATGTTCGTCGATGCGGCATACGAAGGCGACCTGATGGCCAAGGCGGGCGTATCCTATCACGTCGGGCGTGAAAGCAATTCGACTTATGGCGAAACCTTAAATGGGATTTATTTCAACATGTATTACCGCACGCAACGGGGTTCCACGCATCGAAACGCCTACAATCATAACTTCACCCGCCCCATCAGCCCCTACGTCGTGCCCGGCGATCCGTTGAGCGGATTACTTCCTGGAGTACATGACGGCGATCCCGGCAAACCGGGTGACGGAGACCACCGCGTTCAGGCCTATAACTTCCGCCTGTGCATGACCGATGCGCCCGCAAACAAAATTCCGTTCCCCAAACCCAAAAATTACAACGCGCTTCGCTACGAATTGCTAAGGCGCTATATCGACGCGGGAGTCTTCGACGTCATCAACCTCAGCACTCCCATGCCCAACCGCAAAACCGACACCAACAACTACGGCGGATTCTCCAGCGATAACATCGGAATGAATTACGACTATCCCGATGGCGGCTACCAAACACGCGAGCGCATATTCCAGGATCATGTCGATTACCAGATGGGCATGATGTGGTTCCTCACAAACGATCCACGGGTTCCCGAAAAGGTACGCCAAACCGTTGGCCGCTGGGGACTCTGCAAGGATGAATTTACGGACACGGATGGATGGCCCCATCAACTGTACGTCCGTGAAGCGCGCCGCATGATTGCCGATGTTGTTATGACCCAACATCACTGTGAAGGCGAAAAAGCCGTTCGAGACTCAATCGGCCTGGCCGCCTACGGAATGGATTCTCACAACTGCCAGCGATTCGCCGCTTATGGCATCGTCCGCAATGAAGGCAACGTCGAAGTCGGCGTCGAAAAACCTTATCCCATTTCCTACCGCGCCATCGTTCCCAAGAAAAGCGAATGCGAAAACCTCCTGGTTCCCGTATGCGTGTCGTCCTCACACATCGCCTTCGGTTCGATCCGCATGGAACCGGTGTTCATGGTCCTGGGTCAATCCGCCGCCACTGCCGCTTCTATGGCTATCGACGATAACCTCGCGGTCCAGGATGTCGATTACTCAAAATTAAAAACAAGATTATTAAACGACAACCAAGTATTACAATGGTCAAAAAAATAAAATCAGTCGGCAGAGTGGGCTAAAAAGGTAGGGTAGGCTCAAAGCGAGCAAAGCGAGTGTAGCCCACCAAACATAACGACAAAACAATAATAGATCAGGTCTTCAACCCAATGAAACAAAAAGAAACGATAACCCGTCGGGAATTCCACAAGAAATCAGCTGTCTCCGGAGCGGGGATCGCCGCGATGACATCCGCCCCGTTTGCGCCGAGTGTCTCAGGCGCGAACGACCGTATCCGAATCGGGACCATCGGCCTGCGCTATCGGGGCACGACTGTCTCCAAGGAATTCATGAAACTGAAAGACGTTTCCGTCACTCACTGCTGCGACGTGGACCGGCGCGAAATCGATAAATTCAAAAAACTGTTTCAAGAGACCTACGATACGAACGTAAAATCCTACCGCGATTTCCGCCTGCTTCTCGAACAAAAGGAGATCGACGCCGTCCTCATCGCCACCCCGGATCACTGGCACGCGATCCCGTTCATCCACGCCTGCGAAGCGGGGAAGGATGTCTTCGTCGAGAAACCGTTATCCCATAACATCACCGAAGGCCGCGCGATGATCGACGCCGCGAAAAAATTCGGGCGCATCGTTCAGGTCGGCACGTGGCAGCGCAGCACTCAGCACTTTCAGAACGCCATCGATTTCGTTCGCTCCGGCCAGTTGGGAACGATCAGCGTTTGCCGCGCGTTTCGCGTTCGCAACAGCGAAGGGATCGGCCGGGTTCCTCCCACGACGCCTCCCGACGGCTTCGATTGGGATTTCTGGCTCGGTCCCGCTCCCTACACCCCCTACCGTTCCAACCGCAATCATTTCGAGTGGCGCTGGTATTTCGATTACGCCGGGGGTGAGACAGCCGATCACGGTGCGCACATGATGGACATCACCTGCCTGGCGATGGGCGACTGGGATCCGCTCGAAGTCTCCAGCACGGGAGGCAATTATTTAATCGACGACGACCGCGATACACCCGACACGCAGACCGCCATGTTCCGGTTCAAAGATTTCGTCTTAACGTGGGAAGTGCGCTGGGGCAACGGACGCTCTCTCGACGGCTTCTCCAGCGGCCTGGGTTCGGAATGGATCGGGCGTAACGGTACACTGGGCGTCAACCGGGGAAAGTGGGAATTCTTCCCCGAACGGAAAGATTTCAAAGCACGTCCCACGACGGTCAACGAGATCACCGCCAATCATTTCCAGAATTTCATCGACTGCGTCCAGACCCGCAAAACGCCGCGTTCGGATATCGAGTCATCACACAAATCCGCCGTGCTCTGCCACTTGGCCAACATCGCATACCGAACGGGAAAAAAATTAGTGTGGGACTCTGACCGCGAACTCATCACGAACGAACCGTCCGCGATGAACTGCCCCCATTTCCGCCGGGAATACCGCGCCCCCTGGACGCTGCCCCGCCATCACATCTAATACGATTCTCAAACATTTATTTTATACGACATACGTAATACATAATAATTAAGGAAGATATTCTTATGTTTAAGTATTTGCTCGTACTCACAACGCTCGCAGCCGTTCCTGATGAAACACCACGTGACCGCATCGATGCGTTTCTCGACACGCACGTAACCGAGTGGCGGTTCCACTTGGGCGATATCGAAAGCGCGCACTTGCCGGACTTCGACGATTCCGGTTGGAAAAAGGTCTCCGTCGGCCATCGCTGGTGGCCGAGCGACTCGACCTGCTGGTTTCGCGCCCGAATCGAGATTCCGCAAACGATCAAGGGATTCCCCACGCAAGGCAAAACGGTTCGGCTGATCTGCGGTATGGACAACGGAGCCGTGGCGTTTGTGAATGGAGAAGAACGCCAGCGCTTCGAGTGGTGGGACGGTGACGTGCTCCTGACGAAAAGCGCCCAACCGGGTGATGAATTCACCATCGCGCTTCAAGGCATCAACCGCCCCGGATACGGTAGCCTGCTGCAAGCCTATCTTGGAACCGGCGAAAGCCTTTCCCTGCACGCATCATTAAAAGATTTCACCGAAAAGATCGATCTCATCGAAACACATCTGACCGATGACGACACCGAATGGAAAGAAGCAATCGATTCAGCCTATCAGACCGTCGACCACACTCTGAATACGACAAAAATAGAACAGAGAGATACGATTATCGCTTCCGTTTCCAACGCGAAAGAGACGCTTCTAAAAATCACCCAAACCACTCCCGAACGCATCGGACAACTCAAAATAGATCTGGAAAAACTCGACGGGATGATTAAGCAGGGCCGCTCGAAAGGCCTGACAATGGATTACGTTCGGATGAAAGCGCGGGTCATCCGCAGTTTCATCGAATACGCCAATGACGACTTCGCCAAGGATACGTTTTGGATGAAAGTGCGCGCCGAGCGGATTGTCGCGTATCTGGAACGATTGCTCCGTGAAGCAATTCAGGAAACACAGACACTTCTCAAGCATCCCGAACGGGACCAGCCCGTTCCTCGATACCGCACTGGCCCACTTGAAATCGTGAACGGAGCGTTTCAGCAAAACGGGCGTCCAGTCTTCTTCAACGGTGTCGGACACTTCGGCCAGGTGCGAGAAGACATCCCCATTTTGCAGGAATACGGACTCAACATCATACAGATCGAAATCGGGCCGCAGAACGTACTGAAAGAAGACGGTTCGTTTTCTCTTGAGGCTCTCGAATCCGGCATTCTCAAATACTTAAAAGATGCCGAAACACATCACGTCGCGGTCTGCGTTCTCCTCTCGCCGCATTATTTTCCTCAGTGGGCGATGAAGCGGCATCCTGAACTGGCCGACGGGGGACATGGATTCATGAAATTCGATATCGACCATCCGATTGCGGGGAGAATCGATGAAAAATTTCTTCGCGCCGTTGTCCCGAAAATGGCTTCGTACCATTCGCTGCACAGTTTCTGCCTCTCGAACGAACCGCAGTACATCAGCCGTTCGAAAATCTCTGCGGATTTGTTTCATCGCTGGCTGAAAAAACGCCACGGCAGCATCGAGCGCCTCAATCAACTGTACGAAACGCAATACGAACGCTTCGAGGACATCCCCCAGGCGACGCCCGATTTTCCCGATCCCGCCTACACCGACTGGTGCGAGTTCAATCAGGAACGCTTCCGGGATTGGCATCGCTGGATGACGGATATCATCCATGAATACGCGCCGCAGATTCCCGTGCATGCCAAGAGCATGTCGCACGCCTGGCAGGGAACCGAGCATTTCCAACTCGGCGTGAATCATGAGGATTTCGCGCGCCTGGGACGAATCACCGGCAACGATTCTATTTCGACGCCCACCCGCAACGATGAATTCCCCTACGCGCAGCACTGGCTGCTGCAAGCAATGCACTACGATTTCCAGCGAAACGCCGCGCCGGACAATCCCATCTTCAATTCCGAAAATCATCTCATCCCCGACGACCAAGCCATCTATACTCCCGGCGAACATATCTACACAGCGCTGTGGCAGGGAGCGATATATGGGATGGGCGCTTCGACGATCTGGGTGTGGCAGCGCGGCGAAAGCAAGACGACGTTCGACAATATCCTGACGCGCCCCAATTGTGTGGAAGCGGCGGGACGGGTGAGCCTCGACTTAATGCGGCTTGCCCCGCTGGCCGCGCGTTTCCCAAACATCGAACCGCAAGTGGGATTGTTCCACGCCTGGCACAGCAATGTCCGAACGAACGAAACCCGCGACGCCTCCATGATCGCTTATGAAGGCCTGGCCAACCTCGGTGTGCGAATAAAAATCGTGACGGAAAAGTCGATCCGTGAAGGCGCGTTGAAGAATTTGCCGATTGTCGTCGCCGCAAAAACGGCCTGGATTCATCCCGAAACCACCGTTGCATTTGCCGAATACGTGAAGAACGGCGGAACAGTTTTCACGATCGAACCTTCTTTTACGCGTAACGAATACGGCGTCCCGAAACCCGAACTATCAAATTGGCTGGAAGCGGGCAAACGATTGGGCCGGGTGGTTCGGCTGGATACACCTATAACCGGGAGGGCCGTCCGCGATCTGGTAGGCGAACGGTTGAAGCAGCTGAAACGGGAATCGCCGGTTCTCCTGACCGATCCCTATCGTGAAGCATTGTGGGGCGTGTTATGGATGGCGCTGGACGATGGGGATCGCTATCTCGTCAATGTCGTGAATATGCGAAAAGAGACGCAGACGGTCCGACTGCCGGTCGGATCACACACGATCGTCAACGACTTGATTTCCGGGGAACGATTCCCGCGCGAATTGGAACTTGCGCCCCTTCATCCCATGCTGCTGGATATCCCCAAGAAGGCACTTGAAACGCCTCCTCCCTACCGGCTCGATTTTTAAACCTAGCTTTCCAGCGGTATATACTGGCTTCTGGTCTGGACCACCACGCGGCTGCCCAGCACCATTAGAATCTTAGAAAGGTTCTGCAGGGTGATATTGGTGCGGTTGCCGGAACGGATATCCTGAATGACCGCCGGCGATACGGCGGCAGCCTTGGCTAACTCGCGCACGGAGAGTTGCTCTTCATCCATTAATTGCAGAATGACTTCGGAAAGTGCGAACGCTTGGTAGTCAGCCTCAAACTGCTCTTTGAAGTCCGGGTCTTCCATTTCTCGCTCAAACGTTGAGAGTGTCATTATTTTTTTTATAGGTTTAGAGGTTTTCATTGTAAGTCCTTTACCAAGTTAAGCAGGATAAGATAAAAGCGCAACGAGCCTCACCAATCCCTCGAACCTCAGCACGGAAGACGAAAAAAATGTCTGAATCATGATACCCTGGATGAAAAGATATTCAGGATATTTTCAATTCATAATCCTGATCATCCTTGAATCCTGATTATCCCGATTCAGACAAAAGTAGTTATGCAGGGTTGGCTCAAAGCAAAGTGAGTTTCACCATTCCTCACAATTTATTTCTTCTTTTTCTTCAAAGGCAGTTTCACGACTTTCCCCGTGCGGGCCGATTCGTAGACCGCCAGGATAATTTCGAGCGGTTTTCGCCCTTCCTCGCCGGGGATTAAAGGTTCACGGTTATTCGCCACCGCTTCGACGAAATCTTTGATCTGCGAGACGTGTCCTTCGTTGGTGATTGCCTGGGGATCGGCCGCACCGGAGCCTCGCAGGTTATCGCTGTCGTCGGCTTCTTTCTTTTTTTCGCCCATGATTTCCCGTACGGTGATGGAACTTTTATCCAGAACCATCGTGCCTTTCGTTCCGGAGATTTCCAGCCGTTCGTCCATTCCGGGATAGACCGCCGTCGAAGCGGCGATGGTTCCCAGCGCGCCGTTTTTGAATTTGAGCAGGGCGTGAGCGATGTCCTCCACTTCGATTTTCTTATGCGCTTTCAACGCGGTTTGGGCGGTGACGCTTTTCACGTCGCCCATTACCCATTGGAGACAGTCCACGGTATGCACGCCCTGGTTCATCAGGCAGCCGCCGCCGTCCAGTTTCCACGTACCGCGCCAGCCGCCGCTGTCGTAGTATTGCTGCGAGCGGTACCATTTGACGTAGGCATCGCCCATAATCAGATCGCCCAGTTTGCCCGAATCCACCGCCTCTTTCAGTTCTTTCATGCCTTCGTCCCACCGCCGCTGGGAAATCACACCCAGTTTGACTTTATTTTTTCGGCAGGCCTGAATCAGCCGGTCCGCCTTCTCCAGCGTCACTTCGATGGGTTTTTCGGTCAGGATGTGCTTATGGTTGTTGGCCGCTTTGACGCCGATCTCGGCGTGGAGTCCGCTAGGCGTTCCCAGTGTGATCGCTTCGATGTCTTTTCGTTTCAGAAGTGAATCCACTTTGTTATACGCCATCACGTTGAACTTGTCTTCTGCCTTCTTCAAGTTCGGAACTTTCGCGACATCTGCAATCGCCACGAGATGGGCCTGGGGAACGTCTTTCATGGCGTCGCAATGGAACATCCCGATAAAGCCCATGCCCACGACGCCCATGCGCACTTCCTTGTGAGGCATCCCGGCCTTGTCGCAGACTTTCCGAAACGAACGCACGGCTTCGCCGAATTTTTTCGGCCCCGTGAATCCGAAGAATTGCCCGCCTTGCAGCAGGTGAGGTTCCATCGTGGCGTAGCCGGAAAATCCACGCTTGACCAACTCGTCCAAAAGGGCGGGGAACTCGCCGTCGCCTTCCCCGGCGGGAGTGAATTTGCCGTCGAACGTGCAGTCTTTGATATGCAGATGAACGATTTGATCGGCCTGCATATCGAACCATTGAGTGAAGGGTTGAGTACCGCAGACCACGTAATTGGCGGGATCGAAGATCAGTTTGAAACTGGGCGAATCGACCGCGTCGGCCATGTCTTTACACTGCATCCCCGTTTCACCGTAGATGTTGGCTTCGTTTTCGTGGAGAAGCAGCAGGCCTTCCTTTTCGGCGCGCGTGGCCATCTCTTTCAGGTGTTTGATGACGGTGGTCCGGTATTTTTCGCGCGGTTCGTTTTTGGGGAAGTAGAACGAGAAAATCCGGATACGCGGGCATTTGAAATAATGCGCCATTTCGATCGCTTTCTCGTAACGCGCCCATTCCTTCTTCCACGAACTGGTGATGAGCACTTTGCCGAGCGGGGTTCCGATTTCGGACACGCCCATTCCGTATTGGCGCAGCAGGTCGCGCGCTTTCTTCT
Organism: uncultured bacterium; assembly: GCA_964606645.1. GTDB lineage: Bacteria > Hinthialibacterota > Hinthialibacteria > Hinthialibacterales > Hinthialibacteraceae > CAZSIZ01. The sequence goes on along the minus strand of CAZSIZ010000006.1, from coordinate 1,816 downwards.
TCTGCGCGGGTTTCAAATCGAGAATGTTGATCCCCCACAGATTGCGCAGCGCGATATGGTTGATATCCAGTTTACGCAGCTCGCGTAGTTGCGCCTCGAAGTCTTCCGCGATTTCATCGCCGAATCCACTCAGTTTTAACATGACCGTATTTCCTCTCTATAAAAAAATAAGATGATAATTCGCTTTGAGAATTTATACCATTAAATACGTGATTCGTTAAACCCTTAGTGATGGATTTGGTGTAACTTTATTTACGAATCGCAAAGATTTTTTTTCGCTCCTTTGGCCGCCTCGATGAATCGTTCGATGAGGGCAAACGCTTTTTTACCCACGATTCTAAAATATCCTCCCCGGAATGTCATGAACGTTATCCTATCAAATTTTCACTGAGCCGGATAAGGGATTCAAAAGGAATATTTTTTCCGTTCTACTGAAAGTACGATATAAAGAGTTGTACAAAATTGTCAAATATACACTAAAAAGTATAGACGCTATCGGATTCTTCGTGTTAACTCATGTTATATTAGGGGATTTAATTGATTGCGGTTTGAATGAAGGGAATACTGGCATGACTCGAATTCTGATCGTCGAGGACGAACCCGACATGCGGCGGGGGCTTCAGGACAATCTGGAGTTTGAGAATTTCGAAACCGTGACCACTGGCAACGGAAAGGAAGGTCTGCGGCTCGCGTTGAAAGAGCAATTCGATCTGATCCTGCTCGATCTGATGCTGCCGGGGATGGACGGTATGGAAGTGTGCCAGCGATTGAAAGAGAATAGTTCGAAAACGCCGATTATCATGCTGACCGCTCGCGGATCGGAATCCGACAAGGTGGAGGGCTTGGAAACCGGCGCGGACGATTACATCACCAAACCGTTCAGTTTGAAGGAACTGCTCGCTCGAATCAATGCCATTCTCCGCCGTACATCCGTTCAGCAGTCTCGAAAAATCCACGAGTTTTCGTTCGGAGACGTCTCAATTTCCTTCGACCGGTATGCGGCCGAAAAAGCGGGAACACCGCTTGAACTTTCCCCCAGGGAATACGAGATGATGCGCCTGTTCATCGAACTCGAAGGCGAAACGGTCACCCGCGAACAATTCCTGGAACAGGTCTGGGGATATACGACCTTTCCCAACACTCGAACCGTGGACAATCATGTCGCGAAATTACGTCAGAAAATCGAAGACGACCCCGAATCCCCCCAACACATCATCACCGTCCATCGCATGGGCTACAAATTTCTCCGATGATTGACCGAACCTGAATCTTGAGAGGAACGATATTAACTTTGTTCTCTCAGATCGATCTGCTGAAATTGGTTTCTCCCATTTTCTTTCGCCCGATAAAGCGCTTTATCGGCATTTTCGAGCAGTTCGCCTGGCCATGTTTCCGATGAAGGGACGATCGTCGCGCCCCCGATGCTTAACGAGATTCGATCGATGGTCGGGGAATATTGATGAGGAATATTCAAGTCTTCGAGACGCAATTGTATCATCTTGGATAGAAAGTTGATGCCACTCGCGCCGGTGTTCGACATCACGGCGACAAATTCCTCCCCGCCGTACCGGGCCAGTAAATCCGATGGACGGTTAATCAATTCCGATAAGGCTTGGGCCAGTTGTCTCAAGCATTGATCTCCTGCAGGATGGCCGTAATTGTCGTTGTATAACTTAAAATGATCGATGTCCATCATCATGATGGATAGTGGAATCCTATCGTTCAAAGCGTGTTCCCATTCGATATCCAAAAATTCGTCGAAACGCATTGACTCACATATTTTGTTACCGAAGTCCAGTCGTTGCCTCATTATAAT
>CAZSIZ010000005.1:9161-51163 GCA_964606645.1 uncultured bacterium | reverse complement strand
TTGAGATTCTTATATTTCTATGACGGTTAAACCAACGCGAAAATCGGTGTTAAAGGGATGTTTCGTGTCATCGACTCGAAGGATGAGTCGGTGCTGAGTGCCTGTTTTGATGGATGGCGTCAGTTCGAATTCAAACGGTGTATAGCCGCCTTGGTGCGTTCCGATTTTACGTCCGTCGAGCCAAAGCGTTGTCCGCCAGTCACAGGCTCCGATAACGAGGAAGATTCGCTTGCCGTCCCACGAGGCGGGAACGCGCACGGTTCGGGCGTACCAGGCGATATCTCCCCGATCGTCCACACCGGACAATTTCGATCCCCAGGGAAAGGGCACGACAATCGTTTCGGATAATTGAGAGGAATTCTCGAACCATTTATTTTTGATACCGGCATCGTCCGAGTCGAATTGAAATTCCCATTCCCCGTTCAAGTTCATCCATAAATCGCGTTGAAAATCGGGCCGGGGATGTTCGGGCAGGGGGATGGTCGCGGATAAGACCGGGAGAACGCCAATCCCGCAAAGAACCGGAATCAGAGCGAGAAGGAGCGATTGTTTAAGTGATACGTTAGAATGTCGCATAGTCGTATTCCTTTCATCGGACATAGCCATGAATATATTGAAAAAGTATTTTACTGCGGTGTTTGGTTTCTGGATAGTCAGAGGCGATAGAGGCCGTTCAATTTTTTATCGATATCAATTCTTCATTCGAACAACGATCTATTTCATCCCGCGATTGAGATAGAGTTTGACGTTGTGAGTCGATCCACCGGCGGCGGCGAAATCGATCTTCCCATCGCCGTCGACGTCCCCAACGGCGAATCCCTGCACGGCGACATCCCGGTCGATGACGGATCGATTCCAGGTAGTTTTTCGGTAATCGTAGTAGTAAATCGTGTGGCCCTTACCCCGGAATCCGGCGATGATCTCATCGGATCCGTCTTTGTCGAAATCGGCGCAGGCGATGGCGTGCCCGCTGACGAACGTGTCATCGATAACGGTCCGTTCCACTGAAAAATCCGATTCGGATTTTCGCCGCGTGTAGACGGCGGCTTGATGGCCATGCCAGGGATCGATCGTGGCGAGGAAACGGTCTCCGCCGCTCGTTCGGCCCAACGCCACTTCACTCGATCCAGTCAAGCCGTCACCCCCCGTCAGCCCTTTGCAGAGTTGTGTTTTTCGCCATCGATCCCCGATTCGCTGAAAACGGGTGATCCCTTCGACACTGGCGGTCAGGATATCGTCCCGGCCGTTTCGGTTGATGTCGCATACGAACAGGCCGTGAGCGATGTGAAGGCTTCGATCGATCGGATCGATTCTCCACGAATCGTGTTTCGGATCGCCGGGAATCGTATACACCAGGAGACGGACGGGAACTTGATGGTAACGAGGCGGTTTGGATCCGATCCCCACGACGGGAAGGTTGACCAATTCCTTGCGTCCATCGCCGTCCAGATCGGCCCAGCGAAACCGGTGCGATGTGGGTTCGCTGTGAATCGGATAGACGCGCCAGGGTTGATCCAGATCGTCATTTCGGTCGAGCCAGCTGACGGTCCCCCCTTGGACCGTTTCGCCAAGGTTGAAATCGGAAGCCAGGGCCACTTCCAATTCACCGTCTCGATCGAGATCGTAAAAGGCAAGGTCGATGTGGCTGGTCGTTTCATCGCCACTGATCGGTCTTCGTTTCCAGGATGGATTCTCATACCAGGCCACCATAGATTCCCGCCCTTCACCCAGCGCCGCCAGATCGAGGCGTCCGTCCTGGTTGATATCGGCGATGGCCACTTGATAGGCGCGGGGCAGTGAAGCATCGACCGTAATGCCCTCGAACGATGGAGCGCTTATATTCTCCTCGTCGCCAAAAGCAAGACATGCGCTAACGATGGGGATGAAGCATATCAGCAGTCGATGAAGTAACATAATCGCCTCCATAAATAAGATTCATTTACTTTCTGGAATTGTTACATATCCATTCAACTTTTTCCATACAAAAGGTCATCAGACCAATTGATCCCAGCCCCTAAATACGATACAGGCATTCGTACACGGTGCTTAGCTTTTATAATAAGTAAGAGCAAGAGAGAAGGGACTGTCATGCAAATCATCGCGGGAAAATACAAAAACCGGAAAATCGCGACGCCCCCCAACGAGAAAATCCGCCCCGTTCTGACTCGAGTAAGGAAATCGCTGTTCGATATTTTGGAACCACATCTCAAAGGGGCGCAGATGTTGGACCTCTATTCCGGCACGGGTATCATGGCGTTGGAGGCCTTCAGCCGGGGCGCGGCGTCGGTGACGAGCGTCGATATGAGTCCGGTCGCTCTCGATCTGGCGAAAAGCAATCATGCTAAAATCTGCCCGGATGAAGATTACCGCATCCTTCGAGGAAACGTTCTGGAGACGATTCCCCGTTTGGCTCTGCAAGGCAACCAGTTCGACGTCATCGGTGTCACGCCTCCCTACGGCCAGAACCTCGTCAATAAAACCTTACAAGCCTTGGATCGAGCGACGGCGCTTCTAAAAGAGGAAACAGTGATCTATACCCAGCGGGACAAGGAGGAAGAGGTGTCGTTGGAATGGCAAAACCTGGAGTTCGTCCGCGTCAAGAAGTATGGCCGAACCATTCTGGAATTTTTCCTGCCCAAAGAAGGATTCACGCCAGGCCTATAGGTGGGATGGCTTAGAATTATTCGATTGTCTCGAAGACTTCGGTTAAAGGAACGATCATTATTGGGAAGCGGGAAGGAAGGCATGAGGGGGCACGAGTTCGAAATCACCTCGATCTGGCGACTTCCATTCCAGGCGCATCCCTAACGGCGCGTTGACGGCGTGTTGGTAAGAGGCATCGAAACGATAGCGGCCCGCCGTCAGCCGAACGTTCTGTTCGGCGGTTTGTGAATGAGAAATTTGCCCGATGCTCAGCGATACCTGATCTCCTATTTGAACTTCACCCGTTCCCCGGCGGGCCGTCAATCTGAATCCGTACAGCCCGCCTCGATCGACAGAGAGTTCACCTTCCCAATTCACGCTCAACTGGTTGGAATTCAGAATCGCCCGCACAGTTTGTTCGCCTGAAATAATCCGTTCGGTCACGCAGGGGACGCTTTGTTTCGATTCGACCGTTTCATTCCAGGAGTAGGTCGCTTGCAGCCCCATCGGAACCGAAACGATTGGGGATTGGAGAATTTGCGCCATCCATAATTTTGTTGCGCCCCCGCCGATATCCTCGACCGGGCCGATCCCATCCGGATAGAAATCGGAAATCACGACGGGAACGTCTGGATGGTTGTAAATCACAAAACCTTCCCAGCCGTTGAGATCGTCGATCAGCTGAGTTAAATCTCCAACCGGATTGCCGCGCAGACGCCAGCGCTGCCACTCATAATCGGAACGGGAATAGAGTTTACTGCCCTTCGGAAGGATGATTTTGAATTCGCTGTCAGGACGGTTCTCCATCGCGTGGACGATCTGCATGGTTTTATCGATCCAGGAACGTTGAACGACCGGATCGTTGACCGTGGCCCGGATGTCGAGAACGTTCAACACAATGACCGAAGCGGCGAGGATCACGATCGATCCGGAAACGGTTCGCTGCCACCACGGTTTACCGCTTATCCGAATCAGCCAATCGACAAACAGACCGGCGGCCACGGGAAAGAAAATCGTGCCCGAATAAAAACGGTGATGTTGAAAGAAAATCGGAAGCAGTGAGCCGAGAATCAGCTGTGAACCGAACGTCAGCAACAGAATTTTACTCAGCAACCGGCCACGGGGTAAACATGCGATCAAAAATCCGAGACACCCCAAACACAAGGTAATTCTATCGAGATAAGGCGACTGTGGACGTCCAAGAGGAGAAACCGATTTGGAACTGTTCGAGTCTCCCACACCCCACATTTTAATGACGCGAGGCATATTCTCTTTGACTTTATCGATCCAGAATCCGGCGTTACGGTCGTTTTGGACGGCAACCGACGAACGTTTCAATGGAAACGTGATCACGCGGCTCCCATCGATGCTCAACAATTGAGGGAACTGAGTGACCGTGTAGGTGGAGACAAAAAACAGCCAAGGAATCAAAAACGCCCGGAACGAAATAGATCGGAGTGGCGATCGTGTTTTCTCCAGTAATTTCGGGAAAGCGAAACCGATTGGTAGAAAAAGCACAAGACATCCAATCAGAAACGCGCACCAGCGCACGGCGAAATAAGCATAGCTGAGATAGCCCACAACGACGCCCAGTAGCACGGCGGAAAAACGATCCTGCTTTTTTACGAGATGGACATAAGCACCCCAAAGGATCGGAATAAAAAAGATGTCGAAGAAATTCCACGAGCCAATCCGCGAGCCGAACACGTGCCACCGACAGACAGCCACGAGCACTGCCGTAAACAACGCCGCCCGCTCCGTAACGATGGTTCGCATCATCAGATAGACGAGCGGTACCGTAAGAACTCCCAGCAGGATAAAAGGCAGGCGAAGCGCGAAAGGATACAATCCGAACGTTTTGAAAAAGGGAATAGTGATCGTATTGGCGAGTACGAATTGCAGTGAGGGATTATTCCCCGTCATGACATCATAATTCCTCAATCCCATCTGCGCTTCTTCGAATCCCGTCCAGGGCGCGAAATTGTCAACGGGCGGTAGGCGGTCCAGATAGAGCAGATGAAACACCACCGATACGCCGAAGACGATCCAGAAGGTGCGCCCCAACTGGAATCTCGGCCGGTCGAGAAGAAACGCTCCAAGCAGCATAAAACCGCAGAACCACATCGTATAAACGAGACGCAGCTGGATGGCCGACGGTGTTTCGAGTCCCCGGTGAACCGTGAGGACCGCTACGGCCAGCGCCGCCGCAACGCATGCCCATCCCAAGACATGACATAAGCGGGTGTTGAGAAGATCGGCGGCTCGATGCGTGTAGGACAATATCAAGAAACAGCCTGCAGCGATGAGAATCAGCGCAATGGTTCCACCCCATAAACGCAAGCGAAGGCCGGATTGGTTCAAGGGAACGGAAGGGGTGGCGATGGGTTTGATTTCAAGCGGCGTTGAGTTCGTTTGAGCGCTGGAAGCCATCTCTCGAAATCGGGCGTCGATGCCCAGCGCGAGCCACCCGGCTGTTTTCGGATAGAGGCAGATCGAGGAGAGCGAGTTGGTCGATGAGAATCGCTCGTGAATCCCTTTTTCGGGGTGATAGGACAAAACCCGTTCTTTGTCTGTGTCTGCGATCAGGAGTTCACCGCTTGGAAAAAGCAGTAAATCCTTGGGGTGATTCATTTGGGTTAACTGGTTCGTGATCTCTCCCGCCCGGTTGACGGCGATAACCCGATGGTTGTCGAAATCGCAAATCCAGGTCGTACCGCCGGGATCGCGCACGGCGTCTTCAGGCCCCTTCAGTCCCCGTGCGTATTCCCAGACGGTTTGGCCGTCCGCAGTCAATTCGAGAACGCGCCCGCCCCGTTTTTCCGTGACTAGCAAGTTGCCGTTGCCGAGACGTTCCGCCTCGACCGGGCCGTTCAGCCCTTCGTGAAGGATTTCGGGTTCGTCCATCCCCGCTCCGACCGATGCGATGACACCTTGGTGGGGAATGCAGATTGTATAGCGGCCAGAACCGGCTGGATCGACGTCCTGGATCGAATGCTTTGTTTGATAAATCCAGCGCGTTTGAGATCCGTCCCATTCCAGAATCCCTTTATGTTCGACCGCGATCACGAAGCGCCCGTCTTCCGTGAGATCGATATCGTTGGGCGTCCCGAAGCCGGCCAGATAGGAGGTGATTAGCCCCTCCTCGTCAACAATGATTATTTGGGGTTCAGAAGGCCGTGGTGTAATGTCTGCCGAAAAGGTTTTGTTTGCAGCGAACAAACAAAGAATCAATATGACCGGAAGCAATCCAGTAAAAAAACGGCGGTTTGCCAGAAACATAAATGCCTTCCTGTCGAATTATGGAAAATCGATGAATTATTCTATGACATTTGCAATTTCAAATTTCTTTAGTCCCTTCTCTCTTGGAGAGGGCAAGGGTGAGGGTATTTATGCAAAATTTTATCGATATTACGAATCTCCTCTTATGAAGCGAAGGAGCACAATCCTTCAACGTAGTCTTTCGATCCGTCGTTCGACCAGGGGTCGAGCTGGTTGGGATCTTTCAATTGCTGCCCGCGAAGACGGGGAACAGCCATGTAGAAAAACGACGTATCTTGCAGTGAGGTAATATCTCCCCACAGTTTTTCATACTGCGCGACCGGGAACACATCCTCCTGTCCGTGTCCCCAGCGGCGTTTCACGTCCTTGATTGTGACATACGTCGGAACGCGGGCGGCCATCTGGCGCACCGCCGCCGAGAGTTTTTCGGGATCGCCCGACAGATCGTTCGGTTCGAGGCCGAAGAGTTCAAGCAGTTTGGCGATATCGATCCACGTCGTCAGCGAGTTGTAGAAGCGCAACTTGAACTCGTCCGATTCGCGGGGTTGAGCCAGCCCTTCCAGCAGTCGAACGCGTCCGTTGACCTTCGCCAATCCCCCACCCCGGTCTTCCAGACGTCGGGGGATCACCTCGAACGACATCGATTTCCCCGACTGGATGTGCAAACCCAGAATCCCTGGATCGACGTTCGCGCCCAGCGTGTCGATATTATGAACCATCAAGTATTTCAGCGACGGCTGCTGCTTCAGCGCTTCGGCCAGAACTCCGTTTTGGATCAAGTTGGGAATTTCGTAAAAATGGCCAGGCGGATTGAAGCGCTGTAAGGGGAGATTATCGACGTAATAGGAGCCTTCACCCATACTTTTGGCCCAATCCTTCAGCGCGTTTCGCACCGATTCCCGCACTTTCTGTTTGTTTTCGTCCAGGATTTCCTGCGGCATCTCTTCCCACAGGAACATCAAGTCGCGAACCATCGGGACCAACCGGTGGCTGATAAACCGCCCCGGCGATAGGGAGAGCGGCCCTTCATAGCCGTATCGGTCGTGCATATCGATCTGATTCTGGATGGGGGCGTGAGTCAGATAACTCGTCGTGAAAATGTGAGGCACGACAGTCCCGTATTTGGACATCACTGCCCGGCTTTTGGCCAAGTGAATTTCCAGGAAACTTCGATGCCCCCCCGATAGATTCACAAACGGGCTGATGGCTTTAACCACCCCGGCCCCGGACGTCCAGCGGCTTCCCATGCCAGCCGCCAGCGAGACAACGGCCACTTCCCCGTTTTCAATTGCTTTCTTACCCGTTTGGAGAACGTCCGCAGAAATTCCGCTTTCAACAAGATAGAGATCGGTGTCATCGACGTCGGTGATTTCGAGATCGACCGGCAGTCGGTTGCGGGCCAGCCCGATTTTCCCTTTCAGCAGATCGTTTCGCAATTGCTCCTGTTGAACCGCGTCGAAACCGTTCTCTTTTTTAATTTGCTCAACTTCCTCCTCCCACTCAGTTCGGCTGTCTTGAATCCCGCCGGAGGGATGAGGGAAGAGGTTATTCACCATCGTGCGCAGGGTTGAAACCAACTCGCCCGTTTGACTGCATCGGTTGGTAAAATGGTCCAGATCGAGGCTTCTCGAAGGGGCAACCTGCCCCTTCGGTGTTTTGACCATTTCGGGAATCTGCAACGCATAATACCGCTCCGGCATCATGCTGTCGTCTCCCCCAAGAAGTTTTGCGATGGTTCCTTTTTCGTTGATTTGGAAATCGTAGACGACCGGATCGATCGCGAACGGAAGCGCCTCATGCAGTTCGTCTTTAGTGGTCTGCATGATTCGGTGGATGTCTTCGACGAACGTCTCGCGCCGTTCGGGCGCAACGAACATCGCCATGCCCCCTCCCGACATCCCGCCGGTCATCAAAAATCCCCAGAAATCATCCCCGTATTTTTCTTTCGCCCGTCGGATAATCGTTTCCGTAAACCGGTTCGTCACCCAGGGGATGATCGTTTTCAGCGGTCCGTCCCAGTTTTGAGTCGTCAAACGTCCCAGCTGCTGGATATCGCTCGTTTCCAGCGCCTGACAAATTCGGTCGAAAATTCCGGACATAGCCTGGCGGGCTTCCCACTCGGCTTTGACGCGCAGCAGATATTTTTCGGTTACCATCTCCAGAATGGGGCCGACGTTCTGCGCCATCCCGCCATGAATCAAAACCAGCGAGCGCGAAAGTTTATCCCGGAGTTCGACCACTTTATTTCGACTCCAAACATCGTGTTTCGGAAGTAAGCGCCCCTTGCTGATCCCATGTTCGGGATCGTCTTCCCGTGCTTCCACGCCATATATCTTTTTGATGCCCGGCCATATCCCTCCGGAATCCTGCCAGCCCCCGCCGGACCCGCCCAGCCATTCCCCCAGAATCGCACGGGAGGCCGCCAACCGGCGCGCGTCTTCATCCAATGGCCCGGTCAGGCTTCGCGTTTGGCCTGTCGCCCGCATCAACAGGGTGATAATCGAAGCCAGCAAGTTCGTTGAAACGGCCAGGCGCGATCCCTTCGGAATGTCGTTCACTTTCGTAACGAGTTCGATTCCCATATTCTGACCGGCGATTTCTGCCAGAATCTTTTCGAGCGGTTGTCCCGTCCCTTCGAATGAAGGAGGGATCAAACCTGAAGCGATAATCCCTGCTTTCAACAGGCCGAGATAATCGTTGCCAAAATTGAATAAATCCTCTAAATCGGCGATGTCTTTGGTCGTTTCCAGATCGACGCTCGTCAGGCGGATCACCGGTTCGTTGATTAATCGCACGTAGGTTTCGATTGGCGGCGAAATCTCCGCGTCCCGGCCATGAACGCCTAAATCGACGGAAATATTCAGAACCCTCGCCCCTTCGGGATAGTCCATCCCCAGGAAAAATATGTCTGACCAGCCGCTGTGCGATAAATCCAAACGTACTGGCGTCTTCTCGCAAAGAATGGGATACAGCGAAGAGCCGTCTTTCCGCTCGGCCAGTTCGCGACGGATGCGGATTGGATGATCCACCGCATACCCCACCCGGAACATCCACTGGTTCCCCCGCGACGCCCGAACCGATTTACGGACCTGATCGATCAAGGTCTCGAAAGTCAGATCGTGATAGCATTGCGCGATGGCGCTAAGAAGCGCTCCGTCCGGCCCATTGGCGCCCGTTGCGTCCAGCAATAATTGCAAAGCCTCTTCGAATCGGCGGTCGAGGATTTTTTCGTAGATGGGATAGGGAATAAAACCGGAACGCGGTGTTTCAGGGGCTTCCATCAGATAGAAGCGGTAAAGGTGAAACAGGAAAATACACGCCCGCACCCGTTCGTATAGATTGTCGCTCGAACGACGGAACGTTTCCAGTTCGGCGCAAGACGCGAGCAGTTCATTGGAGGTCAGGCGTTCGGCCAGTTCGCTGATGGAGCGGTTTCGGATCGTTGGATCGGCGCTGGTTATGGTTTCGACAAAAGGATTGGTCATTCGATCGCGTCTCATGGTATTCAACGTTTCTGATTGCTTTGTTCCTGTCGAAGCAGAATTTCGACGAGCTGGCTCAGCATCTTTTCCCGGTCGACTCCGGCTAACGCCAACGCGATCTGTGCTTCGACGTACCCATAGGGAACCCCGATGTTGTGGCGTCGTCCGCAGGTTTCCAGTGCCAGGTATTTTTCTCTCTGCGCCAGTTCCCGAAGCGCGGGCGTCAATTGAATTTCCCCTTTTTCAGTTGAGTGACATTCGGTTTGTTCGTCTAAAATCTCGAAAATGGCTGGGGTGAGAACGTGCATTCCGAAGAAACAGAGATAATGTCCGGGACGAAGGCCGGGGACGTGCAGCTCACACTCCGCCACGCTGATGTTGGGTTTTTCCAGCATCTCTTCGATCTGGTAGACCTGAGGTTTGCCGGAGACGCGTTTTCCGCTGACGGTTCCATAGAAATGGATGAGATGTTCGCGAGTCTCTTGAACGGCCGCGACGGAACAGCACTCTTCCTGTGCCAATTCCATGATCTGAGTGGCGCACCGGCGGGATTCATCGGAGATATACAAATGATCGCCCAAAAGCAGCAGGAAAGGTTCATCCCCAACAAAGTCTTTGGCGCACTGCACTGCATGACCGAATCCTGCCGGGGAATCTTGCGGGATGAATTGCAGACGCCGATCCAGGTTTTTCAGCCGCTCCGCCTGTTCGATCGCCCAATCCGTCCCTTTATACGTCTCAAGCAGGTTCTGAGAAATAGCGTTGAATTGGGCGCGGTAATGCTCTTCATCTCCAGGTGCGGCAATGACCGCGATCGACTCGATCCCGCTATCCAGTGCTTCTTCACCAATGATCTGAATCACGGGTTTGGCCAGCCCATCCCGGTCCACAAAAGGCTGCATCGCTTTTTGAACGGTATTGGAGGCGGGATACTGTCTGGCCCCCCGTCCGGCGGCGGTAATAACGGCTTTTTTGATTTTCATGGCGTTTCTCTCACGAAATTCCAGTTTGGTATACTTTAACAGAAGGTCCGGTAAAAAGTCAGACCTTGCAGACAAAACGGTTGGGTTTGATTGACAGATACGATTTTCCAGGATTGAATTGTCTGAATCTGGATACCCAGGATGGAAGGATTTTCAGGATAAAATCATTATTCCGTTCATCCTTGAATCCTGGCTATCCCGATAGGCCGGGATGGGAATCCTGGTGTTTCAGACAAATAAGGAGAAGCGACCATGAGCAAGGTTTTGATTGTGGGAGCCGGGGGCGTCGGCAACGTCGTTGTTCGCAAATGCGCTCAGGCCCCGGAGATTTTCCAGGAGATCGTCCTTGCCAGCCGAACGTTGGAAAAATGCGAGCGCATCGCGAAGCGAATCGGGCGGCCTATCGAAATCGCACAAGTCGATGCGGATAACGTAGACGAGATGGCCGAGCTGATCGGCCGCGTTAAGCCGGATTTGGTGATTCACGTAGCGCTGCCCTATCAGAATCTTTCAATCATGGAGGCGTGTCTCCGAACCGGGGTGGACTATCTCGACACCGCCAATTACGAATCGCCCGATGAAGCGAAATTCGAGTACGAACGGCAGTGGGCCTATCACGAACGTTATAAAGACAAAGGTTTGATGGCGCTGCTCGGATGCGGTTTCGATCCCGGTGTTACGAATGTGTTCTGCGCCTACGCTCAGAAGCATCATTACGATGAGATCCATTCCATCGACTTATACGATTGCAACGACGGGGATCACGGCCATCCCTTCGCGACGAATTTCAACCCGGAGATCAACATCCGGGAAATCACCCAGCGCGGAAAATACTGGGAAAACGGCGAGTGGATCGAGACCGATCCCCTGTCCGTTTCCCAAACCATCGACTTTCCTGAAATCGGGCCGCGCAAAGCCTACCTGCTTTATCACGAAGAAGAAGAATCTCTGGTCAAACACATCAAGGGTTTGAAACGCATCCGTTTCTGGATGACGTTCGGCGACGAGTACTTGACCCATCTGCGCGTTTTACAGAATGTGGGGATGACCCGCATCGATCCGGTGATGTATGAGGAGCGTGAGATCGTACCGCTTCAGTTCCTCAAAGCCCTTCTGCCCGATCCCGGTTCGCTGGGCTGTGACTATATCGGTCAAACGTGTATCGGCGGCCGGTTCGAGGGCGTTCAAGACGGGCGTCCGAAAACAATGACGGTTTTCAACGTCTGCGATCACGTTCAGTGTTACGAGGAAGTCGAAGCACAGGCAGTTTCGTATACGACCGGTGTACCCGCTATGATTGGAGCCATGATGATGCTGACCGGCCAATGGCGGGGGGATGGGATCTTTAACGTCGAACAATTCGATCCCGGCCCCTTTATGGAAATGTTGAACGTTCACGGATTGCCGTGGAAGGAGAAAATTTTGTAATTCCGGACCTCATCGGCCGGTCACGAATTCCTTATCTTATCCACGAACAGTTCGAAGGAACCAATCGCGTTATATTCAATTCCCTTCTCTATGAGGATTTTTCGCCGTTTCGTCTCAATGGTCTTTAAGATTAACATGCGTCACTCGAAAAGCGTAAGCGTAGGTCAGTTCCGGAGCGAAATCGTTTGGATCGTAAACCGGCATCTCGACGATCAGATCTTCGCCCCGGTTCTTCCATTTCAATTCCCGGCCCGTCGCGAGCAGCGTAACCACGCTGTTCTTATTCGCCTGAAAATTTTTAACGATCAATTCTTTCCCAGGCCATTTCGGACTGATCGCGTAAAGCGTTTTATTTTTTTGAGTGAAAAACAGCTCTTTGACGGCATAACCCGGTTCGGGATCGACGGTCAGTTTTAAGATGTAATCGCCTCCGAGATAGTGTTGGCCTTCCGGTTTGTAATCCTGCTTCCCTGCCGACCATTGCACGGCCCGTTTCCATTGCTTCGTCCCGTAGATGGCTTCCCCGTTCAGCTCCAGCCATTTCCCCATTTGAAGCAGCCGTTCCTGCATGATAACGGGAATTCGGCCCCGCCCGTCCGGTCCGATATCCAACAGCAGATTCCCGCCGTGGCTGACGATATCGAACAGCATAAACAGCATCACTTGCGATGAATTGTAATCTTCGATATCTTCGTTTCGGTTGTAACCGAAAGAAAAACCCATTCCCCGGCATTCTTCCCACGGTTTATCGTAAGACGCCGTCGCGTCGTATTCGGTGGTGTAATATCCTCCGTGTTTCTGACGCACCCCTTTGCCCCAGCGGTCGTTGATCGTAATCGTCTCTTTCACGGACGATTCGTTGTACAGCCACGCCAGCAATTCCGGCGTCTTCCATCGTTCCGCTTCCAAATCCCACTCCCCGTCACCCCACAGAATGTCGGGTTGGTAGCGTTCGACCAGATCCTTCACCTGCGGCAGGAAATGCTCGTCAATAAAACGATCTTTATCGTTCTGCCACCAGGGATGAAACCATTCGTACAGGGAATAATAAAAGCCCATCTTGATCCCCGCTTTTTTGACGGCGGGCGTCAATTCACCGAGCAGATCGCGTTTCGGTCCAACCTCCATACTGTTCCAGGGAAATCCCCGGTCGTTGGCTTCCTGGTTCGGCCACAGACAGAATCCATCGTGATGCTTGGAAGTGATGACGATATACTTCGCCCCGGACCGCTTGAACAGACCGGCCCACTGCTCCGGATCGAACAAGTCGGCGGTGAATTGTTCCCCGAATTGGAAATAACTGAAATGCGGACCATACGTTTTGACGTGATAGTCGTAGACTTCGTTTCCGGTGAATTCCCCGTTACCGAAAAGCGTTTTGCTTTGCATCCAAAACTGATACCACTCCGAATAGGTTCCCTTCGGCGTCCAGGCGGGAACCGAGTACGGTCCCCAGTGTATGAAAATCCCGAATTTCGCGTCGCCGAACCATTGGGGGATCGGGCGGCTGTCGATAGATTCCCACGTCGCTTTGTATACCGGCTCTTCGGCAGAAAGAAGCGGTCCAAGCAGAACTAAACAGAGCATCAATAAGACGATTCGTTTCATAGTTTTCTTCCTTAATTTATTGTCAATGATATTTCAATTTTACTCTTTAGTTTCCAATCGGAATTAATCCAGCATCCGTTCCAAATCGTCTTCCGAGATGATCGTGACACCGAGTTTCTCCGCTTTGGCGCGTTTCGATCCTGCCTTTTCTCCCGCGATGACGAAATCGGTGTTTTTGCTGACTGAACCGGTGACCCGCCCGCCTTTCTGGCGGATGAGATTGGCGGCCTGATCGCGCGTGTATTTCAAGAGCGTGCCGGTCAGCACAGCGGTTTTGCCGGTAAACGGTGTTTCAGCGAGCGGTTCTCGGTCCGAAATTTCCTGCGTCAATCGAACGCCCGCCGCTTCCAATCGCTGCAATTCGTCCAGGTTGTGTTCTTCGTGGAAAAAATCGTGGACGCTTTCGGCGACAGTGGGACCGATTTCGTGGATTTCGGAGAGTTCATCAAGTGAAAGATCCTTCAGGTCCACGATCGACGAACGCCCTTCCACGAGCACGGAGGACAGGTGACTACCTACGTGCCGGATACCGATCGCAAAGAGAATCCGGTCGATGGGCCGGGTTTTACTTTTTTCCAAGCCGTCCAGTACGTTTTGTGCCGATTTATCCCCCATGCGTTCCAGCGCGGCCAGTGGTTCGTGCTGGAGGTGATAGAGATCGGAAAGGCGCGTCACCATTTTCTGGTCCACCAGCACCTCGATCAAACTTTCACCGATTCCCTCGATGTCCATCGCGTTGCGCTGAACGAAATGTTCGATGCGCCGTTTGAGTTGATCCGGACATGACAGATCGATGCAGCGGTAGGCGACCTCTTCACCCTCGCGCACGATATGACTGCCGCAAGACGGGCAGACCATCTCCGGCTCGAAAGGCTGCTGCGATCCGTCGCGTTCATCGGTCAATACGCGCACGACTTTCGGGATAATCTCACCGCCTTTCTGAATCACGACGGTGTCACCTACACGGATGTCCTTGCGTTTAATTTCCTCGAAATTGTGAAGCGTCGCGTGGCGGATCGTGGTCCCGGCCAGTGAGACCGGTTCAAGGGTAGCGCGCGGTGTCACTGCGCCCGTGCGCCCGACGCCCAGTTGAATATCGAGCAATTTCGTCACGGCTTCTTCAGCGGCGAATTTATAAGCGATGGCCCATCGCGGACTCTTGGACGTAACGCCCAATCGGTCGCGCCAGTCGATACGATCCACTTTGACGACCAGCCCGTCCACCTCGAACGCCAGGCCGTGCCGTTTTTGGTCCCACTCGGCGGCTTGCTGGATAACGCCTTCGATCCCGTTTTCCAGCGAGAAGCCGGGAACGACTTTGAAGCCCCAATGCTGCAACGCTTTCAGAAGCTCATAATCGGACTCGTACCGCGCGCCTTCGATCGCTCCGATGGTGTGCGCGAAGAAATCGAGCGGACGTTTATCGACCTGGGCCGGATCGAGCAGTTTCAGCGTTCCGGCGGTGGCATTGCGGGGATTGGCGAACGCGGGTAGGCTTTCCTCTTCACGTTCTTGGTTCATGCGGAGAAAACCGTCGTTGGGCATAAAAATTTCACCACGCACGTCGAGATAATCCGGTAATTCATCGCCCCGCAGAACAAGCGGCAGCGAGCGGATCGTGCGGATGTTCTGGGTCGTATCGTCTCCGCGCTGTCCGTCGCCGCGTGTGACGGCACGCGTGAACTGGCCGTTTTCGTAAATCAGCGAGATGGCGACGCCATCCACCTTGGGCTGAACGACGTAAGCCGGTTCCTCACCTCCGAGACCTTTCACGGTCCGGGTGTGATAGTCGAGCAGTTCATTTTCGGAATAGGTGTTGCCGATGGAGAGCATCGGGACACGGTGAGGAACGGTGGTAAAGCCTTCCAGCGGCTGTCCACCCACGCGCTGTGTCGGCGAATCGGGTGTGCGCAGATGGGGATGCTCGTCTTCCAGCGCCTCCAGGTCTTTCAACAGAAAATCGAATTCCCGGTCCGAAATATCCGGTTGCGCCAGGACGTAATACAGGTACTCGTGACGTCGGATTTCTTCCCGTAGCCGGGCAATTCGTTCTTCAACCGTGGAGCACATAAGCAGCCTCGAAAGCATTGACAGGGTGATTGGATTGTAACGTATTCTCGGCTATCGGGAAATATCGGTAGATTCGGGTTAAAAAGTTAATGAAAAATACGGAAAAGCCGATACTATATGGGATCATATTAAATACCTGCTTTAAAACCATTCCAAAAGAAATAGGTGTGAGAAAGAGGGTATTATGAAAATTCTTCGTTTCATTCAGACGATCGTGTGTATCGCGCTCATTTTCACCGGGCTTGTTTCCACCGATGCGCAGGCGCAGACGCGGCAATTATCCATGCCCAGTATCGAAGCCAATACTGGTGACATCGTTCGAGTGTCGGTTCTGATCGACGACGCTCAAGACATTGCGTCGGTGCGGATCGGAATCGCGATGAAGGATGATTTACCTTATACCTACGTACCGGACAGTTTTACGACGGAAGAGAGTTTTACGGCGGATTGGAATCCCATGACGGTGAATCCAAATTTGCCTGATATGATCATCGCCAGTAATGGCGGACCCAGTCTGTCGTCCGGCACTGGCGCATTGTTATATTTTTCAATTCGGATCAAAGACGATGCTAACAATGTCAGAGCGCCGCTAGCGTTCCAAATCGACTATTCCGGGCAGAAACTCACCCGCCTTAACGATGGCGCGATCCCAGTCATTCTCGAATCGGGAGAGGTGGTCATCGGCAACGCTCCTCCCATTCCAACTCCCACTCCGGTTCCCGTTCCCGATATCCCCGACATCGCGATCGAACTGGCCGAACCGGGGTATCAGGTCCTTTCAGCAGGCAGCATCAAAAGCCGTCTGCTGCTCCCGAAAGGCCAGGGTCCACTGATCAACGGTAAGGGTGAAGTCTTCATCGCGTGCAGTGAGGAGAACACGGGTCCGAACGCGCGGATCGTGCGCATCGTCAAAAGCAGTGAGGGACAGCCTCCGGAGGATTTCGTCTATTTCAACGACTTGACCGAGTCCAGGGAGATCGTCAGTTACTTCTGGGCCGCCGAAAACAAGATGGGCGTCATCTTCGGCCCTCCGCTCGGTGAAAGCGTCCCGACAAATCCCGAATACAAGATCGTCTTCTTCACCGGCCCCTTCGACGCCGTCCTCGTCCGCCCCTGGAGTTTGTACTAACAAAAACGAAAATTGTAGGGGCAGGTCCCTGTGCCTGCCCGGTTAATCAACAACACGCTTTTCGATCCACCAATCCCTTATAAAACCATTTCCAATATCAAAAATCCTGATGCTCGGTGCGGTTGATGATTTCGTTTTGGAGGCTTTCGGTTAGATCGACGAAGTAATCGCTGTAACCTGCCACACGCACGATTAAATCCCGGTATTTCTCAGGATGTTTCTGTGCTTTCCGAAGGGTATCCACCGTGACGACGTTGAACTGAATGTGATGGCCGTCCATCCGGAAATACGTGCGGATCAGGTGAGCCAGTTTGTTGATACCTTCGTCGTCGGCGAGTAGTTGCGGGGTTAGTTTCTGGTTGAGCAGCGTGCCCCCGGTGCGCAGGTGGTCGATTTTCGCGGCGGAGTTTAACACGGCGGTCGGGCCATTGCGGTCGGCTCCCTGAACCGGCGATACCCCTTCCGACAGCGGTTCACAGGCCTTGCGTCCGTCGGGAAGCGCCCCGGTGACGCTGCCGAAATAGACGTGAACCGTCGTCGGCAGCAAGTTGATCCGGTGAGAACCGCCCCGTGTGTTGGGCCGCCCTTCGATCGCGTTGAAATAGGCCTCGAAAATTCGCCTCATGACACCGTCGGCGCGGTCGTCGTCGTTTCCGAATTTGGGCGTGTCATCGAGCAGGCAAGTTCTCAGCGATTCATCGTTCCCAAAATCCGTTTTCAGCGCGTCAATTATTTGCTCCATATTGATATTTTTCTCATTGAAAACATGATGCTCGATCGCCGCCAGGGAATCGGTGGCGCTGGCCAGTCCGACGCCTTGGATATAACTCGTGTTGTACCGCGCCCCGCCGTCGTGGTAATCCTTGCCGGTCGTGATGCAATCATCGATCAGCAGCGACAGGAACGGTGCGGGCATCACCTTGGCGTATAGCCGGTCGATGACATTGTTCCCCCTGATTTTAATGTCCACGAAATGACGAAGTTGTTTTTCAAACGCGGCGAACAGTTCATCGAAAGACTCGAATGACACCGGATCGCCGGTCTCAAGGCCGATCTTTTTCCCCGTCCTGGGATCGATCCCGTTGTTCAGCGTAATCTCGATCGCTTTCGGGATGTTGAAATACCCCGTCAGGATATAGGCTTCCTTGCCGAACGCCCCGCTCTCCACACAGCCGCTTGCCCCACCGTTCCGGGCGTCTGACATCGATTTTCCCTGTCGTACCAATTCCTGCACGATTGAATCCGTGTTGAAGATTGACGGCTGGCCGAACCCGGTCTTGACGATTTTGATTCCCCGCTTGATAAAACGGTCGGGATTTTTCTTGCTGAGTTGCAGCATGGAACTGGGCTGGAGCAGGCGCATCTCCTGGATGACATCCATCAGGATATACGTCAGATCGTTCACCGCGTCGGAACCGTCCTCGCGCACGCCGCCCAGGTTAATCAGCGAGAAATCCGTATACGTCCCGCTCTCGGCGGCGGTCACACCGACCTTGGGCGGAGCGGGGTGGTTGTTGAATTTGATCCAGAAGACTTGAAGCAGTTCCCGCGCGCTCTTTTCGGTCAGGATTCCTGATTCGAGGTCTTTTTTGTAGAAGGGATAGAGATGCTGATCCAGGCGGCCGGGGTTGAAGGAATCCCAGGGATTCAACTCGGTAATGACACCGACGTGGACGAACCAGTAATATTGAAGCGCTTGCCAGAACGTTTCAGGCGCGTGAGCGGGAACACGCTCACAGTTAAGGGCCATCAGTTCCAGTTCCGCCCGGCGGTCCGCATCGTTCTCTTCATTGGCCATTGCCGATAGTCTTTCCGCGTAACGCTTCGCGTAAGCGATCAGCGCGTCGGCGGCGATGGACATCGCTTTAAGTTCTTCTTCCTTGTCGTAAGCCTCTGGATCGTTGAAATAATCCAGTTGTTGAATGCTTTGATCAATCTCCTCTGTTAATTCCAGAAAACCTTTTTTGTAGATTTTATCGCCCAGAACAGTATGACCCGGTGTGCGCTGTTCCTGGAACTCGGTGAAGATTCCCGCTTCGTAGGCATCGATCCATTGCGGGGTCATGGCATCGAAAATCCGCTCGCGCATCGATTTCCCGCGCCAGAAGGGAATGACGTTGGTTTCGTATTCATTCCGTGCTTTCTTATCAACGAGGTAGGGGATTTTCTCTCTGGCATTCAGCACGTCGAGATCGTCCAGTGAATGGATGCACACTTCGGGATAGGTCGGCGTCTCTTTCGGGGCCGGACCCCGCTCACCGGCGATCAGTTCACCGGCGTGAATGTGGAGCGCCTTGTTCTCCATGATGTGCTTGAACGCCAGCGCGCGCTTGACGGGAACCGAACACCGGTCCGCTTCGCCGCTTTGATAAAACTGCGTGAGCAGCACGGCGCGTTCGGCAGAAATGGTGGGCCTGGCTTCCAGACTTTGTTCGCGAAGCGTTTTAACGCGGGCCTGCATGATTATCCTCCAACGATGACGGTGAATCCTCGTTTTTCAAAATTCGCTTTGACTTCGTTCACCCGCTTTCGTGACGGGGGCCGGATTTTTTTCATCCGGTTCGGTATTTTCAACCGCCGGTATTTGGCCTCGGCGGTTCGGTGATAGGGCAGGATGTGAATCGTGTCGATTCGTTTCAGCGAAAACACGAAATCCGAAATCTGCGAAATATTCTCTTCCGTATCGGTGATCTCCGGGATCATGGGAAACCGGATCACGATAGGGCGCCCACGCTCGACCAGCAGGGTTAAGTTATTCTTAATGAGTTCGTTTGAGAATCCAGTATATTCGAGATGTTTTCGATTATCCATCAGTTTGAGATCGTAGAGAAAAAGACCGATATCTTCAACCACGGATTCCACGATTTCGGGAGACGCATAGCCGGTCGTGTCCAGCACGGTGTGAATGTCCCGTTTCCTGCATTCCCGCAGAACGGCTTTGAGAAATCGATGCTGGACCAACCGTTCGCCACCGGAAAACCTGTCGCCGCCCCCGGATTCATCGTAGAACAAAACATCCTTTTCGATTGCATCCACGGCTTCCCGAACCGTCATAATTTCGCCCGAATCGTCCACTGAAGCATTCTCAAGCATCGGGGCCGGATCGTCGCGTATCGCTTCGGGATTGTGACACCACCAGCACCGCAATGGACACCCGCTCAGAAACAGGGTTGTCCGAATCCCCGGCCCGTCGTGGATCGCATACCGCTTGATATTGAAGACAACGCCTTTTTGCATAGCCGCAATCTATTCTACAACGTTCCAGTCATCACAAAAGAATAATCAATCTCATCTGCACGAGTGTTTGCCTTGTGCAGACAGAGCGGTGATGGATTCAAGCAGGGTGGCCTAAAAGCGCAAGCAAGCCTCACGATTTCTTCACAAACACAACCCAATCCTTCCCCGGATCGGAAGGAGGGCCGCCCAGCGATTTTTCTCCAGGCCCGGTGACCTTCGTAATGCTTCCCTGCTGAAGCGCACCGCCCTTGCGGGGATTGTACCAGCGAACGGTGTAGTTTCCTGCTTTCAGTTTCAGTTTGACCGTGCCGCCGCCGGGATCGTAGACCGCATAGGTTTCACCGGGCAGCGCGAAACAATAATCATCCTTGTCAGCTGTCAGTTCGTCGTGGTGATCCATGTCCGTGAAGGGGAGATGGGTGTGGAAAAATTCGAGCGCGTACCGGGTCTGATCCCACATCGCCTGCCGCGAACGCCAGTCCTCGCAGTTCAGATCGTTATGCGCGAATTGGTAACCGAAGTACCATTCACATCCGCTGCCACCAGCCATCAGGTTTCCCCATAGCGAATAGCACCGCACATCGTCGTGGCCGGGATCGTCCGCGTCGGGTTTAACGCCGGTGTTGGCCGGGCCGATCTCATCCAGGAAGACCACCCAGTTATGACCGGTTTCCTTGGAACGGTCGATCCATTTAATCGTTTCGCTGTGCGTTTTCTTCTGATCGCCCATCTGCAGCGACGGACCTTGCAAAAAGCGGTATCCCAGAAGCGGTGTATAGACTTTATCGTAATTATTCGGGTAGGTATGAACCACGACGGGATGCCGGTAGGGATCGATGCGCTGAATATATTCGGAGAACGCCATCCGCTGCAAATCCGAATTCGTGTTCTCTTCGCCGAGATTCCAGACCAGCGCGGGGTGATGGGCGAAGCGGGCGATCAGCTCGCGGTAATAGAGTTTGCGCTGGATACCCAGGTCACCGCCGTCGAGCAGTTGATCGTTTTCGGTTTCCTGAGTGATCACGTGCAGCAGCAGCCCCAGCCGACCCATGTGCCGGAAGACGATCTCCCACTGGTCCAGTTTGCTGCAATCGAAACGGTAGCGTTCATCATACCCGGTCCAGGGCCAGACGTCCTTGCCATCGCCCATAACGTTCATGGTCAGAAAATAGACGGAATTCATCCCTTGGCCCGCTAGGTAATTCAGCGCGCCGATGATTCCTTTTCCCTTCCCGTCTTTCCACGTGGGATCGCCTAATTTCCAGTCTTTGACATGAGGCTGGTAGCGATGAAGTTTCTTGTTGTGATCTGCTTCTCCGTCTTTTTTGCTTTGCCTGGCGCCGCCGAAGTGTGTTCCGTCGAAATCGGTGTAGGCCAGGAAATTTTCGGGGCTGTCGGCCCCTCCTTTGAGATAGGGTTCGTTCGTTTCGGCGAAATGGAGATAACGCCCGCCGGTGTAACGCAGTTGTCCCTTGACGCGAAAATCACGGCCGGATTTATCGCTTGCCCCAATGGTCAATCGCCCCTTCGTTCCATCGAACGCCACTGGTTTGCCCGCTTTCTTATCCGGCGGGTAAAGAACGGCGATATCCTTTCCAGTCCTGAACGACACCTCGTAATTCCAGACGCCTTCTTCATCGGGCATGAAATGAACGCGCCATTGGTTTCCTGATACAGCACCAGTCTCGGCGGCGTTCCCATCCGCCGCGAAATACCCCGGCACGATGATCGTTTTCTTTCCCTTCTTGAACGTCACGTCGAGGCGAAAATCAAGAAACGGATTGGTCTCGGCAGTTTCGCTGGATTGTGGTCCGGTAAACGCGATCGTCACCGGATGCCACTTCTGCATTTGACCACTGATCGAACGCTCCGAATCCGGTAAAGCCGCGCCACAGAAGATTGTGGTAAATAAAAAGACCAAGAGCAAAATAACGGTTCGTTTCGTCATAATTAATTTCTCCCTATTCGTTCAAAATGGACAAAAAAGGCTGCTTCGCATAATCTCTTCCAAAGCTGAAAACTGACAACTGATAACTCATTTTTTAGATTCGATCGTGAAGGAGTATTTCCCGGATTGAACGTCGAAGACCGCACCGAGCAATTCCTGTTTGATAAATCGAATCCCTTTCGCCTGCTCGACCGGCTTGCCGCTTTCGGTAATCATGGTGATGTCCCGAACCGGTAAAACAACCTTTGCGCGTATGCTGACTGGAATCCGAAGATCCAATTTGAACCGCAAATTCTTCTTATCCCAATTCCATTCACTGACAATTCGTCCCCGGATGGAATCGTAGTACCCTTTCACCCATTCGTGATCGTTGACGATCGGGGGACGGATCAGCACTTTGTCGAATCCCACTGCGTCATCGGCTGGACTGATCCCACTCATATATTTATGAAACCATTCGCTGACCGTGCCGAACATGGGATGGTTGTGTGAGTACGTGTTGTCGCTGAACTCCCAGTGCTCCCACAGGGTCGTCGCACCGTTCTCCAGCATGTGTCCCCAGCCGGGAAACGTCTTCTGATTCACGATATCGTAAGCGGAGTTTAATCCGCCCGCCCGGCTCAATACCTCCAGCATATATTTCGTCCCGAAGATACCGGTGGTGAGATGGGCTTGATGGTTTTCCGCGATATCGCGCCATAATGTTTCGTGCGCCTTATCTTTCAAATGTGCCGGAACCAGGCCCATATACAACGCAAACGACTGGCTGACTTGAGAACCGTCGCCATACCGTCCCGTTTCGGGATCGAGAAACTTGCGGTTGAATGCGGATCGGATGGATTTGGCAAGCCGGGCGTAGCGGTTCGCATCTTCTGTCCGTCCGAGAATGCGGGCTAGGCGGGAAGACAGTTCGGCGTTGTAGAAATAAAAAGCGGTGCTCGTCAGTTCGATTTGTTTCGGGGCAAGGCTTTCGTGATCGCCGATTCCCACATCGATGATGAAATCCTTCGCCGATTTCTGCAGCAGGTCCATCCACTGGATAACGGAACCGTACTGCTGTTCGATCAGCCGATGGTTCCCGTAGTATTGATTCAGTTGCCAGAGCAGCAGGGGAAACGCCGTTCCCCAGCCGATCGGTCCCGACTCGTCGCCCAGCCCCCGATCGGCGATATCGACGAATGGGGCGGTCTCCGTAAATCCACCGTTCGGGCGTACTGCATCCAGATAATCATAGATAGTTTTTTCGTAGAACGTTGCCATGTCGAAATTGAGCATCGCCATCTCGCTGCTGGCTACGATATCGCCCCCGTAACCGAACTTTTCCCGGTGGGGGCAGTCGGACTGAACGCCGAACAAGTTGCTCAGCAGGGTCCACTCGGTCATCTCCTGAATCTGGTTGAACATTGGGTTCGAGCAAGCGAAATGCCCTGCTTTACGAACGTCGGAATTCATCCGCAGGCCGATCAACGTCTCCAGCGTAGGTCGTCCGGGAAAGCCGGTGATCTCTACGTAGCGGAAGCCGTGGAAGGTGAAACGCGGTGTGAAGGTCTCTTCGCCTTCTCCTTTGAGAATGTACGTATCGTTCTGGAAAGCGATATCCGGCGCGCCGGGTCCTCCCCGTCCCTTGGCTTTGATCTGACAGCAGACGGCGGTCATCCCGTTCAGCGTTCCGTCGGGATAGAGCAGTTCTCCATAGCACAGATCGACACGCGTTCCCTTTCCGCCTTTCACCCGCATCGTCACGGCCCCGGCGAAATTCTGCCCCATATCCACAATGAAGACGCCCGGTTTCGGTTCGGTGATCTTCATCGGTTTGACCGTGCGCGTGATCCGAATCGGAGGGGCGGTCTGAACGCGAAGATCACCGAGCGGTTCCTTGGCGATGACGGCGTTGTCCCAACCGCTTTCGTCATAGTCCGGGCGGTCCCATTCTGGTTTTTCTCGCCGGGCATCGTAGACCTCGCCCAAGTAAACATTGTTCTTCACGATGGGACCGCCACACGTTTTCCAACTGGGATCGGTCACGATGCTTGCGGTGGTTCCGTCCTTGTACTCCACATTCAGCTGCATGATGACGCGGGATTGGCCGACGGTCAGTGCTTTGCGCAGATCGATCCGCCCGAAAAGGCGAAGGGGCAGTGGGTCGTACCATCCGCTGCCGAGCATCATTCCGACGGTGTTTTTCCCTTGGCGAAGTGAGTCCGTCACGTCGTAGACGGAATACAGCACGCGCTTGCTATACGTCGTCCAGGCGGGATCGAGCACGCGATCACCGACTTTCTCTCCATTTAAACGTAATTCGTAGTAACCCAATCCGCTGAGATAGACACGCGCCCGTTTAACGGGTTTATCAATCCTGAATTCTTTTCGCAGCAGCGGAGCCGGACGTTCACGGTAATAATCCTCGTCGCGGGTGATGGCCGGTTCCTCCCGACGTATCCATTCCCCCTGCCAGTCGTTCGCGCCAAGCAGCCCCATCTCCCACCAGGCCGGTTCGGCATAATCGGAAGGTTTGCCGTTTTTATCCCACACCCGAACCGTCCAATATACGCGCGTCCCGGAGGTCAAGGGTCTTCCGGTGTAGGTCACGTGGATCGATTCGCTGGAGGCGATTTTCCCGCTGTCCCACCAATCGGCCGATCCTTCTTTGAGTCGCTCTTTGCGGCTGGAGGCGAGAATCCGGTAGGCGGTCTGCGATTGCGCCCGTTCTTCCGATTCGAGAATCCAGCCCAACCTTGGCATCGGGATATCGATCCCCATCGGATTCGTCTGGTACTCGCACCGAAGCGAAACGGGTGTCACGTCCCCAAAAACATTCAGTGTCGCAACAAGAAAGAGTCCAACGATTGTTTCCCGCGTTCTCATGTTTATCTCTCCCTCTCACATTAAAAATTTCGCCGAATGGTTCCGATTCTTGCCAGGAATCGTATAATCTAATAATATGATTATTAATGGTTAATAATATTGAAACGCGATTTGACCCGATCCCATAGAGAAGGAACGACATTATGACATCTTCCCCCAATTTCACTCGACGTAATTTTCTGAAAACCTCCGGTGGACTGCTACTGACAGGCGGCTCCATCGCTTGCGGACACTCGGCCTTGTCCTCGAAAAAAAGCGTCTCATGGACGCTCGCCTGTCGCGACGCGCACTTAAAAGAGACCCAAGCATCCAGTTCCTGGGAAGCCATGAAACAAATCGGCGTCACCGGCGTGGAAGTACAAGTCAAGGAAGACATGACCTGTCCCAATCTCTACCATCCCCAAAAAAAATACGCAGTCGATAAGGACAACATCAAAACATTGAAAAAGGACTTAGCGGAACAAGGTCTGGAAATCACGGCCTTCATGATGGCGAACCGCTTCGACGAGCGCCCCGATGAAGAACTGGCCTGGACGAAGCGCGTCGTGAACGCCTCGAAACGGCTGAACGTTCCCGCCATCCGTATCGACGTGGTCCCCCGCGCCATCGAGCGTGAGAATTTCCTGCCGTTCGCGATTAAGATGTGCAAACAAATTTGTGAACTGACCGAAGGAACGCCGGTCCGCTACGGCATCGAAAACCACGGCAACACGACCAACGATCCGGTTTTTCTCGAAAAACTGTTCGATGGTGTCGGATCGTCTCATCTCGGTTTGACCCTGGACACCGCCAATTTCTATTGGTACGGCCACCCGCTCGACGATCTCTACGGCATCTTCGAAAAGTTCGCTCCACGCGCCTTCCACACCCATTGCAAAAGCATCAAGTATCCGAATGACAAGAAGAACGTGAAGCGCAAAATGGGCTGGGAATACGGCAAGTATTGCTGCCCGATTCATCAAGGCGACATCGATTTCAACAAAGTCGCTGCCATCCTCCGCGCGGCGAATTACACCGGCGATCTTTGCATCGAAAACGAATCGTTGGGTAAATTTCCCGAAGCACAACGCGGGGAAATTCTCAAGAAAGAAGCCGCTCTTCTTCGCAGTTTGGTTTAACCGCGATACATCAACAGTGAAATGCTTAAAGTAAAAAAGAAAGAATCACTCGACAATGTCACAACCGGATCGACAAGTCATCTACCGTGATTCCGAGGGACGCGAGCTCGCGTTGAGCGATCTTGAGAACCTGCCGGATACAATCGATTGGAACCGCGTAGGCGCGGAGGATATTCCCGTTCAGGCGCACGAGTTTCACCAAGCCGCCCGTAATGCGGGGCGGAAAGGCGATTATTCAGACGCGATCAAACTCCTGGCCGAAGCGAGCCGCCTCGCGCCGGATTGGCCCTACCCCATGTACGACGCCGCGTTTGCCTGTTTACTCGCCGGTGATCCCGAGAACGCGTTGAAATATTACGAGCGCGTCGATGCCTTGGCCCCGCGCGGATTCTTCAATTCAAAAGTGGCGCTTGCTACACTTCGGAAGGAACAAAGCGGTGAACTTCCCAAAGGGGTCTACCTCGCGTTCACGCAAGTTGAAGAAATCCAGAATCGGGAAGAGCGTATGAACCGTCTTAAGGAACTTCTCGAAACCAATCCGGGATTCGCACCGGGCTGGCTGCTCTACGCCACGTTGGAAGAAAACGAAAAATTGAAATCGAAGGCAATCACCAGAGCCTTGGAACTCGATCCCGATCAGGAAACGAAAGGAATGCTGCTGGTGCTGAAAGCGCTGTCGCTGATCGACCTGAACGAAATCGAGGAAGCCGTCCGTCTCCTCTGCGAACGGGCGCTCGATCCCGAATCAACCCTCATCACCGAACACAAAGCCAAAACCGTTCTGGCTCATCTCGTTAAACAGATACAATAATTCCGATGATAAAAAAAGCGGGCCGCTTTCACCGCTCGCTTTATTGATTCATTGACCCAGTTCAGATCAAGCCAACCGCTTATTGCTGGATTATTTCTTTTTTTTCTTCTTGTCCTTCTTTTTCTTTTTATCTTTCTTTTTCTTGTCTTTCTTTTTCAAATTCTTTTTCTTGTCTTTCTTTTTTGCCATGAGACCTGACCTCCTTTCATGATTTTGAATTCATCTGTCTGATCATAAGTTTTTTGATTAGACAGAGAAACCAAAAGCTGGCCTGATCGAATTCCAACGGCAATTACTACATTGTAATATAAAACAAACATAAAACAATCCTTCTTTTCGATCGACTTTCATGCAAAACAAACGATCCACAAACCTCCTCACCCTCAGAACGCCTGACTGTTGTTTTAAGTTCCCTCTCCCTCTGGGTACATCGCGTCGCGTCGTCAGGTGGACACAATAGACCCTAAACCCTAGACCCTCTTCAGTTCCATCTACGCTTTCAAGGCGGAAGCGTGGGTTTTAATTTTAAGAATCGCTTCGGCGATCTGTTCGATATTCTCCCGCGTCCCAATAAGACAGCGCTGCCCCATAAAAAGTCCTTCCTCGGCCAATTGGTCGTTCACGGGGCACTTGTTTTCATCAAAATACTTCTCCAGCCGTTTTTCGGAGTAAATATTCTTATACCCACGCGAGTTGAGCGTTTTGGTGATGAATGGATGTTCGTTCAACCGGCTATATCCGTTACCGCAACCGACTCCCTCTTTATTCAGTGCTCGTAAAAATCGCTCACGGGGAAGCCCGTCGAATTGCTTCTTGTCGTAGTGCATCATGTAGAGGTAGTGTGTGTTGCGGTTGTTCGGCTTATAAACCCCCGCCGGTCGAATTCCCGGGATGTCGCCGAGTAACTGATCGAGATAGAGCGCGTTGCCGACGCGATGCTTGCATTGGTCCTCCAGGCGGGTGAGTTGGGCCAGCAGCAGCGCTGACTGATACTCCATCATGCGAAGGTTGGAGCCTTGATGCAGATACCCCTTGCTGTGCCCCCGTTTGTCGTCACGTCCGTTATTGCAAAATGACTGAAGTTTGTCTTGAAGGGTTTCGCTGCTGGTGATGCAGGCCCCGCCTTCGCCGCAGGGCAGAATCTTGGTTTCCTGAAAACTGAAACACCCGATATCGCCGATGCTCCCAGCCTTTCGTCCGTCCCACTCGGCGAAGTGCGCTTGGCAGGCGTCTTCAATAACGGGCAGTTTATGCTTTTTCGCGATTTTCATGATGGCGTCCATGTTCGCCATCCCCCCGCCCATGTGGACCGGCATAATCGCGCGTGTGTTTTTCGTGATCTTCTTTTCGATCGAATCCGGATCGACCTGGAACGTGTCGATATCCGTATCGGCGAACACGGGAAGCGCAAACTGTTGAATGACGGCGTTGATCGTCGCGACGAAGGTAAAGACCGGCACGATCACTTCGTCGCCAGGCCCCACGTCCAAGACGCTCAGTGCGGCGTAGAGTGCGTTCGTACCGTTGACAGTCGTGGTCGAATATTTCGCTCCATTCCGCTCCGCCCACTCTTCCTCGAACGTGTTGGTCACTTTAACCCCAAGACGGCACCATCTTGTTGATCTCAACGTATAAAGAAATTTATCTTCGTCCAGCCGCTCGATCATGGGCCAGGGTGGAAACGCAGTTTGAACGGCTGGCTCTCCGCCAAGCAGAGCCGGTTTGGATTTGGCTTTCGCGCTGGCCAGCATCGCTGGGGCGAGAAAACCCGCTCCGGCGGCAGATGATTTTTTTACGAACTCTCGGCGTGTCACGTTTTTCTCAGTCATAATCCTTCTCTCCATGATTCGGTTATTCTCTCTGGGAAAATACTCGTTCCCATCGATTATCGCACAATTCCAACCAGGATAGCAACAGGTAAATAACATTATATATAAAGATTTATTGGATCACATGAAAAAAATCCCCTTTGACTCAATAAAAATTTCAGTACGCCGTTGTAAGAAAGTGAAAACAAAATCATTCGCCTCGAGGCGAATACATAAAAGAAGAGAGGATCACATCATGAAAAACAGAAGAATCATCTCACTCGCCATAGCAGGCCTGTTCTGCTTATCCGTGGCTGGCACGGCAGTTTGGGCGCAGGACACTCGACCGGCCAAAGCGAAGGGCACTCAATTCTCCAAAATCGATCGAATTGCCGAAAAGCTAAATTTAACGGGCGAACAAAAAGAGAAATTGCAAGAAATCCTTCGGGCGAACGCAAACAAAACACGAGGTCCGGGAAAAGAGAAACCATCCCAGCGAATGAATGCAAGACGACGCGGACAGGGACAGCGTGGCCCTGATGGCTATTCCCGGCGTGGCGATAGAGGACCGAGAGAACGCGGCTCACGCTTCAATGGCCGTCTCAATTCCGATGGTCCATCGGTTTGCGAAACGTGCGGGCACGTTGGACGCCCTGGTGGCCCCGGTCCGAGAGGGCCTTTCTCCGAATCGCGTTTTTCCGGCGAACATCGGGGAGGAATGCATAAAATCGCCATGTCTCGTCAGGGCAATCGGCGTCAGGCAATGCGGGAAAGATGGATGGATAATCGCGGGGAACGCGGCGGCGAACGGCCCGGTTTCAGAGGGCGCGGAGGCCGTGGTTTTCGCTCCGATGAACGTCGTGGCACGGATGGCCCTTTCTTTGGGCGGCGTGGCCCCGGTAGCCCCCCGACTGGTCAAACTGGACGCGGACGTTTTGGGCAGCATAATGGCTCCTCCTTTGGTAGTGATGAACACGGCGATACTCCAGCCGGAATGAGTGGACCGGGACGTTTTGGAAGAAGCGGTGGTCCCGGCGGTCCAGGATCGATGCTTCAGTATTTGGATGTCACCGATGACCAGCGGGAAAAAATCCGAGATATCATGCAGTCCAATCCAGACAATCCCCGTGAAGCGATATCGAAAGTTTTAACCGGTGAACAAAAAGAACAACTCAAACAACGTCTCAGCGGGATGTGGAGCCAGAAGCAGTCGATGAGAGGTTCTGGCGGATTCGAAAGGCCTAGCTTCAGTCGTGGTCCCGGCGGTCCAGGATCGATGCTCCAGCATTTGGATATCACCGATGACCAGCGGGAAAAAATCCGAGATATCATGCAGTCCAATCCAGACAATCCCCGTGAAGCAATCTCGAAAGTCTTAACCGATGAGCAAATAGAACAGTTCCAGCAACTCCGCAGCCGGATGCAGGAACGGATGCAGTCGATGAGAGGTCCTGAAGGAATCGGAGGCCCTGGCCCCCGTCGTGGCCCCGGCCCACGAGGTCCTTTTCACGATGATGAATATCGAGACAATTCCGAACGATAATTCGTAAAACATAACACGATCGAAGGCTGGAAGTTTCAACGAACCTCCGGCCTTCGCTTTTTCAATTCAAAATCCAAATTCAACTGACAACTAATAACTAATTCACAGCCGAATCTTGTAGATATGAACGTCGTAAGGTTGGAACGTATCGGAAAAAGTTCCCTGCTCCACCTTTCGAGTTCGATTTTCCCCGACGACTTCGATGTTTGTCGATATGGGGAAATCCTTGATTGAAAAAGTGGCTTCGGTGGGCTGGTTGCGCATCCCGACGGCAAACAGATAGATAGCAATTCCGTCCTGTTTCATCATCACCGCAACAGGCGCCTTCGAATCCGGTGTTTCGACGGACACGGCATTGGGCACTGTCGGGCAGTTCAGCACGGAGGCCAGTTCGTGAATCTGCTTGTTAATCACCGTGACGGCTTCGAGCGTTACGGCATCGTCGAGCAGCGCGTGTTCGTTAAACTTCGGCTTGAATTCATGCACGAAATAAATAATCCCGCTCGACCCGTGAATAATCGACATCCAGACCTCGGCGCGTATCTGATGGGGTGACGCTTTGGCCTTTTCATTGCTGATGTGCGTACACTCTATAACGTTCCAGATGGTTTTACGATTCTGGGTCCAGCCTTTAAGGCGCTCCACGCCTTTCGCGACATACCATAAATAATTCTCCCCATCCGGTTTGCGAATCCCGACGACGGGATAGACGTCATACGAAACGATGTCGCACCCTTTGACGTATGTTTTGTAGTCGTCGAGAGAGGCCCCCGGACCGCGTCCATGCCATTCATCGTTCGCAACGCCCTGGCCGAGATTAAGCAAAACGGGGCGGGTGGGATCGGTACGGTGCAACGCTTTATAATCGCGAACGATCTTTTCCGGCTTGACCGGCGGCCCGTAGCTTTTCTTGCCCGTATTGGGATCGGTGACAGGCTGGGCGTTATCCGGTTCGTCCCCGTGCATCCAGCCCACGATGATTTTATTGGCGGGATGGGTCAGTCCGAATTTGTTTTGGTGGCATATCACCGGCATGTTGTATTTCAGAAGTGTATTCAGTTGCTCATCGGTCGGCCCTTTCCAAAGACCGACATAGAGATTGAAACCCGCCGCTTGGTAACGAGGCGCATTCTTCGGATTCTGAAGCCAGACGCCGATGGGGAAATAACTCGGCTCCGACGGAAGGCCGTTCGTCCAAGTCTCTTCAGCGTGTAGCTGCGACTGTGAAGCCGGGTAGAATACAGCCAGCCCCATGAAGAGGATCAGGCTGAATAACAATAATCGGTCTTTCACATTCCAATTCCAATATCGATTCAATTTCATCATCACTATGCTCCTTGGCTAACCGCAGAATAACGACAATCGGATGCGTTTCAATGAGTTTACACCAACCAGCAGGAAGGATGCAATCCATTTTGTCGAATGGAAAGGAAAACGGCTTGGGTATTATTCAGGCGTGGCTCAAAGTCGTTCGTTCTTTTTTGACCAGTTTGCTCGAATTGTCAAATACTTTTTTTTCGATCATCTTCAAAAGAAACTCGGCGTGATGGTTTGGGCGATTGAGAATACGGGCAGTCAATTTCTTGAACTCGTGTTTTTTCTTGAGAACGGCCGTCGGTTTAGAGTAGCCGAACTTCTTGAGGTTCTTCCTGAGGAATGATTTCTCTTCAAGGGTCAATTCGTACATGACGAACAAGTTGTCCAAGTCGGTCCAGTCCTGGCTGACTTTCCGCTTCTTAAAATAGACGTAGATGAAATAATTGATGATGATAGCAATCCCAATAAGAAGGATCGTAATAAAAAAGGGAACAATGAGATCGCCAAGGTTCTGAGTCGTGGTTAACCGGCTATCAGATATGTCGGCGCTTATCTGTCCATACATAATTATTAACCTCTTTTAATCGATAGACCAACCTCCAGTAAAATTAAATCGGCAAATAAAAATAAGTTCGGCTTCCTTATACCTGCATTATAGCATAAAGGAATGAAATAATCTGAATAAATGAAATTTCTCTCAGCGCTTCCGTGGGGATCGTGGATGACTCTTTTGAGGTGGAAGCACTCTGATTTTTCTAGATCTATCAGAGTGGTTTGGAAGCGCTTGTCGAAATCTCATGGTTGAGTCGAATCGCCTGGGGCGTGGGATGAGCCGCATCGTATTGTACTTTTTCGGATCGGCTTCCCGAATGTTGATCGGGTATTTCCGCAAGATGGATTCCGAATTCGATTTAAGCACGGACTCCAGGTCATGAATGGACTGTATCGAATCAATAACTCTCTGTTTCTCAGCCAACAGCAAAGCAGAAATTGAGGCAGAATCTATGACAACGATGGTTTCAATGCCTGTCTCAAATGCACTGGATTCGCTCCGATCTTGCTCCAATGATTTTGCTTCTCCCCACGGGAGCATCCATAAAATTGCGAATAGAAGTCCAGCCGCAGTTGCACCCATCGTTCATTCCTCCCTATTTCATAATTATAAAACGAATAGAAATGTCGAAAGTTTTCATTTTTTTGAATTAGGGATATAATTTGGACTTCCGAATTTGAATGATACACTTTGAATTAGGCCAAAATGGCACGATCGACCGGTTGAAATATTCAAAAAAATAGATTAAAATTACTCTAATTTAATCCACTTTAAGGCTATACTAATCAGAACTTTAGTTGTATACAGAATTGATATTGTCTGAATTTTGAATTTTATTATATCTTATCAGGTGTTGAAGGAATGAAATCACAGCTGATCAAAAAAACCGTATGGAGTACGTTAGACCGGGACGAAGTGGAATGCCGCGATTTGGTCATACGTGAAAGTGTACGCCGCAGTCAACCTTCACCATCCCTGAATGTTGTCGTGATCGTACACGATAAAGAGCCATCGACCCATGCACGTCAAATTCAAGGATTATTACAGAATCCTGGCGGTCAGACGAAGCGCCTCGAAAGCTGATATTCAAAAGGCATTTCGCAAAAAAGCCCGCCAATATCATCCGGATATTTTCTCACATCCGAATGCGGAGGATTTATTTAAAGAGATCAACGAGGCGTATGAAGTCTTAAGGGATGAGGAACGCCGAAAAAAATATAACGATTTTTACGATGGCTGGAAATTCAAACAGACGCTTCGTAAGCCGCCTGACTTGAAAAAACCGCAGCCTAAACCTCAACCACCGAAAGCGCCCCCTCGGCGTAAAGGATCTTGGGAACCGGAAGCGTATCCGGAAAAAAGCAAAAGCGGTTTCAGTGATTTCTTTGAATTCCTTTTCGGAATCCCGCAATCGTTCAAGCGTTCCCGCCCGGGTCAGGATATCGAGATCGAATTAGAATTGGCGTTAGAGGAAGTCTACCACAACGCCACAAAGATCATCGAAGTGCATATTCAGGACTACAATGGAAGAAACGGTCCCTATGTACGGAAAGAAAAGTTCGAGTTCAAAATCCCACCGGGAATCAAGGCAGGATCCCGTGTCCGCTTTAAGGGGCTTGGAGCACGCGGGCTGGGCCGGGGAGAAAACGGCGATCTCATTCTCCGGATCAAACTGACGAAACATCCGACGTTTATCGTCAAGGATTACGACCTGGAGATCAATATGCCGGTCACGCCCTGGCAAGCGGCGCTGGGAGGCCAGATCACCATCCCCACGTTAGACGGTCCCTTTCACGGACGCTTGCCACCCGGCAGCGATTCAGGCAAATTCTTCCGAGTGAAAGGCAAGGGATTTCTCAAGGAAAACCACACACGTGGAAATCTGAACGTCCGAGTGATGATTTCCGTTCCCAAGCGGCTGTCGAGGCAGGAAAGACGTGCCTACGAAGAATTGGCCAAGTTGTATTTTCCTTCCTGAATCGACCTCAACGCCAATACGCCACACAGTCGATATCGGATCGTTTTCATTGTCTTTGAACGCCATGCCCCAGGTGAAAAAATGGATCAAAATCGATTGACTCAGAAATCCCAGGAAGCATTGGCGGACGCGCAGAGCACGGCTTTGCGTTCCGGTCATATCGAAATCGACACTGATCATCTGCTCGCTGCATTATTAAACCAACCGGAAGGCCTAATCCCCCGGTTGCTTTCATCGATGGCAGCGCCGCTCGAATCGATCCGGCAGCAGGTGGCGAACGAGTTGGGCCGCCGTCCCCGCGTCAGCGGCCCCGGTGCGGAAACCGGTTCCCTATACACCACTAAGCGCCTTAACCAAATTCTGCTGCAAGCCGAAGATGAGACCCAACGCTTGAACGATGATTACGTGAGCGTCGAACATCTGCTTCTCGCCATGCTTTCGGAAAAAAACTCGTCGCCTTCTTCCTCGATTCTCAAGCAGGCTGGTGTCTCACGTGACGCATTTCTCAAAGCGCTGATGGATGTCCGAGGCAGCCAGCGCGTAACCGGAGCCAATCCCGAAACCACCTACGATGCCCTTCAGCAATACGGGCACGATTTAGTCGATGACGCCGCGAAGAACCGGCTCGACCCCGTCGTCGGGCGGGACAGTGAAATCCGCCGCGTGATTCGCATTCTGTCCCGAAAAACGAAGAACAATCCCGTGCTGATCGGCGATCCGGGTGTCGGCAAGACCGCCATCGCCGAAGGTTTGGCTCATCGCATCGTCCGGGGCGATGTCCCGGAAGGATTGAAAGACAAACAAATCTTCGCGCTCGACATGGGCGCGCTGCTGGCCGGGGCAAAGTACCGGGGAGAATTCGAAGAGCGGTTGAAGGCCGTCCTCCACGAAATCAAAGAGAGCGGCGGCCGAATTCTGCTCTTTATCGATGAACTCCACACCATCGTCGGGACCGGGAAAGCTGAAGGGGCGATTGACGCCGGGAACATGCTCAAACCGATGCTGGCGCGGGGTGAACTGCATTGCATCGGAGCGACCACATTGAACGAATACCGGAACTATATCGAAAAGGACGCCGCCCTGGAACGGCGTTTCCAGCCCGTGCTCGTTGAAGAGCCGTCGGTCGAAGACACCATCTCGATTCTGCGCGGTCTGAAAGAACGCTTCGAGGTCCATCACGGTGTAACGATCCAGGACAACGCATTGGTGGCGTCGTCGGTGCTGTCTCACCGTTACATCTCCGACCGCTTTCTTCCCGATAAGGCCATCGATCTGATCGACGA
This sequence comes from uncultured bacterium, assembly GCA_964606645.1. Taxonomy (GTDB): domain Bacteria; phylum Hinthialibacterota; class Hinthialibacteria; order Hinthialibacterales; family Hinthialibacteraceae; genus CAZSIZ01. The sequence continues at coordinate 16,080 of CAZSIZ010000005.1, read as the reverse complement.
AGCATGCGCCATGATCCGAACCGAAATCGATTCCATGCCGTCCGAACTGGATGAAATCACCCGCAAGGTAATGCGGTTGGAGATCGAAGATCAGGCGTTGAGCAAGGAAAAAGATAACGCCAGCAAAGAGCGGCTGAAAGACCTACGCAAGGAACTGGCCGATCTTCGCGCCAAAGCGGACAGTATGACGGCGCAGTGGAAATCCGAAAAGGAAGGCATCCAGAAAATCAGCCAACTGCGCGAGGAACTCGAATCCGTGCGCCGCGAAATCGAACGGGCCGAACGGGCGTACGATCTCACGCGGGCCGCCGAACTGCAACATGGCAAACTGCCCGAATTGGAAGCGAAACTCAAAGCGCTGGAAACCGAACTGAGCCTGAAACAGAACGAAAAAACGTTCCTCAAGGAAATCGTGACCGAGGAAGAGATCGCCGAGATCGTTTCCCTCTGGACGGGAATCCCGATGACCCGGCTCGTTGAAGGCGAACGGGAGAAATTGCTCCGCCTGGATGAAATCCTGCACCGCCGTGTGATCGGTCAGAACGAAGCCGTGAAGGCGGTGGCCGATGCCATCATCCGCGCCCGGTCGGGAATCAAAAACCCTCGCCGCCCCATTGGATCGTTTATCTTTCTCGGTCCTACAGGTGTCGGAAAAACCGAATTGGCAAAAATCCTCACCGAAGCTCTGTTCGATACCGAAGAAAACATGACCCGTATCGATATGTCCGAATACATGGAGAAACACGCCGTGGCGCGGTTGATCGGTGCTCCTCCGGGTTACGTCGGTTACGAAGAAGGCGGTCAACTCACCGAAGCCGTTCGCCGCAAACCGTACTCGGTCATTCTCTTCGACGAGTTCGAGAAAGCACACCACGATGTATTTAACGTGCTCCTCCAAATTATGGACGATGGCCGCCTGACCGATTCGCAAGGCCGGACCGTCGATTTCAAGAATACCGTTGTGATCCTCACGTCCAATATCGCTTCGGAACTTCTAGTAGAAGGATTAAACGATTTCAGAGAAATCCCCCTCGAAATCCGCGATCGAGTGATCCAGGAATTGAGAACGCACTGCCGCCCCGAATTCATCAACCGGGTGGACGATATCGTGATCTTCAAAACGCTGAGGCTGGAAGAGATCGAACAAATCGTGGACTTGCTGCTCGACGAATTACGCCAACGCCTGAACGAACGCCGGATGACGTTGAAGGTCACGCCCGCCGTCAAGGAGATGCTGGCATTACGCGGATACGATCTCGTTTACGGGGCGCGTCCATTAAAACGCTTAATCCAGCGTGAACTGGAAAACCGGCTGGGGCGGGCGCTCGTCGCGGGCGAGATTCTCGACGGAGCACAAATCACCGTCGATACAGTTGATGGAGACATTTCCATCACCTATTCCAAACCACCCGGCTCAGAGATAGATCAAAATACAAAAAATGAGTAGAATAACAAAGTCCCCACTCCCTCTGGGAGAGTACATCGCGTCGCGCCGTAGGCGGACACGATGGCTTTTAAGGGTGAGGGCGATATTGCAAAAACTTATCGATAAGACAAATACAGTAAATACATTCGAGGGGAATTTTCTGGATGAGTATTCCAATAGTAACCGTCATCATGGCGGGGGGGTCGGGTGAACGGTTTTGGCCACTCAGCCGAAAAGAACTACCGAAACAACTGCTTCGGCTCACCGATGATAATAAGACCATGCTTCACGACGCGGTCGAACGGGTTCGCCTCTTGGCACCGCCCGACCGAACATTTATAGCCGCCAATACGCTCCTGAAAACCATCATCCAGGACGGAATCCATCAAATCCCGCCGGATAATATCCTGGCCGAACCTTACCGCCGCAACACCGCGGGCTGCCTGGCTTATGCAGCGGCTCACATGCTGGCACGCTTCAATAAAGAAGACGATGATTTTCTCATGGCGGTGACGACCGCCGATCATCTCATCGGCGATGAAGAGACATTCCAGCGCACCGCCGCCGCCGCATTGCATCATGCGGAACATCACGACGATCTGGTCGTCATCGGTTTAAAACCCACCCGCCCCGAAACCGGCTACGGCTATATTGAAATCGACGAAAACTCCAGCGCCGTCTCTTCATTTCAAGGCATCTCCATTTATCCCGTTAATCAATTCCGCGAAAAACCCAGCCGGGAGATAGCGGAGGACTATATCAAATCCGGGTGCTTTTTCTGGAACAGCGGGATGTTTTTCTGGCGGATTTCGGTTTTTCTCGACAGCCTCGACCGTTGCTATCCCGAATTCTCGAACGCGATCCGTCAGATGCGTGACGCCCTGCTTGAAAATTCCAATCCAGCCCCGGTAATCGATACGATTTTCAAGAAGGTCCCCAATATTTCAATCGATTATGCTTTACTGGAAAAAACAGACAACGTTTTCGCCGTCAAAGGGGAATTCCCCTGGAACGACGTCGGTTCCTGGGATTCGCTTTCACGCTTCCGCACTCCCGATGAGAACGGAAATATTTGTACCGGCGATCCCATATTGATTGATTGCCGAAACGTCACGGTTTACAATAAGGAAGGATCGGAAAAAATCGCGGTCGGCGCGATCGGCCTGGAAGATGTGGTTATAGTGGCTAGTGGCGACGGTGTTTTGATCTGCCCGAAAAACCGCGCCCAGGAAGTCCGAAAAATCGTCGATCTCCTGAAAGAACGAAACGCCGATCAGTTATAAACCAATATCATTAAGTTAATCCCCTCTCCCTCTGGGAGAGGGCTAGGGTGAGGGTGATTTTGAAATAACTTAACAAAGACATAATGCCCTAAACGATCCTTCAAATCCTGCAAATAAACGGACAATAACAATGAATGAACAAAACTCTCTCTCCTGTTTCAAAGCGTACGACATTCGTGGCAAAGTTCCGGACGAACTCGATCCCGATTTGGCGTATAAAATTGGGCGCTCGCTCGTCGAATTCCTGTCGGCGAAAACAATCGTTATCGGACTCGATATCCGCGCCTCCGGGCCGGAAATTCGCGATTCGCTGGCGAAGGGATTAACCGAAGCCGGGGCCGATGTCATCGATATCGGACTTTGCGGCACGGAAATGATCTATTTCGCCACCTCTCTTATGAAGACCGATGGCGGAGTCATGATCACCGCCAGCCATAACCCGCCGGAATACAACGGTATGAAATTCGTCCGAGACAATTCCAAGCCCATCAGCCAGGATACGGGCCTGAAAGACATCGAACGAATGTGCCTGAAAGGCGAGTTCAAACCCTCGGACCGCACCGGTTCGATCCAGCAGGCCGATATTCTCGACGATTACATCAAACACATTTTGACGTATGTCGATACGGAAAAGCTCTCGCCCTTCAAAATCGTCGTCAATGCGGGAAATGGATGCGCCGGCCCGATTCTGGACGCCCTGGAACCTCACCTGCCGTTCGATTTCATCAAAGTGCATCACGAGCCGGACGCCTCGTTCCCCAATGGCGTTCCAAATCCTCTCATTCTGGAAAACCGCGCCTCCACTTCAAACGCCATCAAAGCGCACCAGGCCGATGTGGGAATTGCGTGGGACGGTGATTTCGACCGATGCTTCTTCTTCGATGAAAAAGGAGATTTCCTCGACGGATACTACGTCGTCGGTTTTCTCGCGCAGGCCCTTCTGAAACGCAATCCCGGTTCCAAGATCGTCTACGATCCCCGCTTGATTTGGAATACGATCGAAATCGTGGAAGCAGGTGGCGGCATCCCGGTCAAATGCCGGTCAGGCCATGCGTTCATCAAAGAGTTGATGCGCCGCGAAGACGCGATTTACGGTGGTGAAATGTCCGCCCATCACTATTTCAAGGATTTCTTCTATTGCGACAGCGGAATGCTCCCCTGGCTTCTCGTTCTGGAGATCATGAGCGAACAGAAGAAACCTCTCTCAAATCTGGTCGAGGAGCGAATTAGAAAATATCCCATCAGTGGAGAGATCAACAGCCGGATTCCCGATCCGGATGCCGCCATCGAGAAAATACGCCAACACTTCGAACCCCTCGATCCGTCAATCGACACGACGGACGGTATCGGAATGGATTTCTCCACCTGGCGTTTCAATATCCGAAAATCGAATACCGAACCGATTGTACGCCTAAACGTCGAATCACGGGAAAATCAAGCATTGACCCAGGAAAAAACAGACGAAATTCTACGCCTGATTCAGTAATACGGAAGGTAGAACGATCCGGCAAGACCACCGACCAATATTTGAAGGGTGACAGAAACGTGTAGGGGCAGGTCTTGTGCCTGCCCTAGGCAATCCATACGACACTTTTAGCCGGACAACACCGGAAATCCCAATGAATACTCCATCCCACGATCCCGATGAAACGAACGGAGATTCTACGATTCTTCGGCGAATCTCGTCAGAGCGGGTGAAAATCTCGGAAGACCGCCTGACCCAAGTGCTGATCGATGGCAAAACCGTCTTCGTCTCCAAGGACGCGCCTCCCGTCACCCCCCGATTGAAGCAGCGTTCCCTTCGCGGTGAAGGATCGCTCATCGAAACGATGAACAACCGCTTGAACGCCTCTGAAGAACTGATTAAAGAACTCGTCTCCATCGGCCTGATTCGGGGTCTGGAGGTTCACAAATCGCTGGAACGTCTGAAAACCATTGCCGAACACGTTGATGAAACCATCCCTGCATTGACGGATATCGAAAGTGAAATCGACCGAAAACACGCATCCGTTCCGAACTATCGCGATCGATCGCTGATTCAACAGGCCCTCGAACTGCGCTATGCGTTGTTATGGAATAAATATCAACTCTATTCGATTCAATACGACCTGCTTAGCCGACATCTGTCGTGGGCTGTTTCCCACACCATCGAAAAACTCAATTCACTGACCGGCGACGACCGCGACTACCAAGAATACATCCCCACCATCGAATCGCTGGCCAACATCCTGGAATTGAAACCGATCGAACCGGATAATTCATTGCCGTTAAAGACTCGAATTTTGAACCTGGAATCCGAAATCGACCGCCTGTCCGATACGATTGACAATCGAATCATGAAAGCAAAATCGTACCTGGACAAAATCGACACGTTGCTGAGCGGAAAAACAACCATAAACTAAAGGATTGCATTATAATAAACGAAACGGCAAAAAGCCCAAAAAACTTTCAGTGACCACAAGATATTGTATAAAGATTTGCTTTCGAATTCCTATATCTTGCCGTTTCGTCTGCAAAGACTGACTTTTTACTGGATCGTCCAATAGAAACACCGATTCGCAGGAGGCGATAATGCCCCTCCCAAAAGAAAACGCCCGATACACATACAACGACTATTGCCAGTGGTTGGATGATGAGCGCTGGGAACTCATCGACGGCCACGCCTACAATATGACTCCCGCTCCCACGTTCAGACATCAGACCATCGCTGGTAATTTTTTTTCGATCGTCAAACAAGCATTAAAGGGAAAATCCTGTATCCCAGGAATCGCCCCAACCGATATTGTTCTCTCGGAATGGGATGTGGTTCAACCCGATGTTTTCGTCGTGTGCGATCCGAAAAAGATCACCGAAAAGAACATCCAGGGAGCGCCCGATCTGGTCTTCGAGGTTCTGAGTCCTTCCACAGCAAAAAAGGACCGGTGGGATAAACGGAATCTTTACGAAAAATACGGAGTACGGGAATATCTACTCGCCGATCCGGACGGGCAATACGTTGAACGATTTCTATTAGGGGAAGACAAACTCTTCGGACGTGGGGAAGTCTTCGACGCAGAAGAAACGATCACGCTCGATGCCTTGCCAGATGTAAAAATCCCCCTCCGGGACGTGTTTGGAATCGAAGAACCGAAAGAATAATTATTACAGTATCGAAACACTGCTTCGCTGGAGATGATAATGCCCCTTCCAAAAGAAAACGTCCGATACACATATCACGACTATTGCCAGTGGCTGGATGACGAACGCTGGGAACTCATCGACGGCCACGCTTACAATATGACTCTCGCCCCCACGTTCAGACATCAGACCATCGCCGGGAATTTCTTCCGAATTATCGGCAATGCACTTAAAGGAAAATCCTGTGTCCCAGGAATCGCCCCGACGGATATTGTTCTCTCGGAATGGGATGTGGTTCAACCCGATGTTTTCGTCGTGTGCGATCCGAAAAAGATCACCGAAAAGAACATCCAGGGAGCGCCCGATCTGGTCTTCGAGGTTCTGAGTCCTTCCACAGCAAAAAAGGACCGGTGGGATAAACGGAATCTTTACGAAAAATACGGAGTACGGGAATATCTACTCGCCGATCCGGACGGGCAATACGTTGAACGATTTCTATTAGGGGAAGACAAACTCTTCGGACGTGGGGAAGTCTTCGACGCAGAGGAAACAATCACGCTCGATGCCTTGCCGGATGTAAAAATCCCCCTCCGGGACGTGTTCGGAATCGAAGAACCGAAAGAATAATTTTACTGTAAGGGAACTCAATCGATGAACGAATCGGATACCGGCGTATCTCAAAAGAGACACAATCCTCAAAGCATGACGAACCTCATCCGCTTGATCGGCTTAACTCTGTTGACGGGCATCGTCTATATATTCTTGAAAATCCAGGGGAAACTCAGAATGTAGGTTCGCCGGATGGGGATTCGTTGATCAGCGCCCCGCTGGAAATCCGCTCGTCCGGAGTCACTCGGAAGTTCACCCCGTAAACTCGCGCAAAGAGGTCTTTCTTCCGCTCCACCGCCTCGCATTCTTCCATACACAAATCCAGACTGACGAGTGAGAAATGACAAACAGGGGAGGTCTTAAGCAGGTAGAGTTTTTCAACCCGTTGACCGTGAGTTTTTTCCAGACCGTCCGCAATCCGAAGAAATGCCGCCAGTTTTTGTACGATCAACCGATCTTCTTCTGATAGAATCATGTAGTCGTG
>CAZSIZ010000005.1:0-9151 GCA_964606645.1 uncultured bacterium | reverse complement strand
GATGGGTGGGTTTCGGCAATGCCCTTCGGTGATAGCGCGCGATGTTGGCGATAATCTGCCTTTCGCGGTGATCGAACGATGTGAATTCCGCGTTCAATATCAGATGCATGGAATGAATATGGTGTTTTTTAATCGAGACGGCCCAGCCGATGTCGTGAAGCAGGGAAGCGCTATTCAACCAGATACGCGCTTGACCGTCCAGCTCATGCAGAGATTGAAGCTGATCGAACAGTTGTTCCGTCAGTTTACTCACGTGGATCGCATGAGCCGGTTCACGCTCCAATTTCAGCATGAGCCGATAGGCTTCATTCGACTCCGTCTGGCTTCTATCAGGCACAGGCATTTAAAAATTCCTTTTTTGGGGAGTAAAACAGATTCCACTCACTAAATATTTTCAAATCGGACAATCGTTAACTCCACCATTCCGATCATATTATTATAATTTGAGAATCTATTTGATCAAATCTCAATATAAATATATCAACAATCTTAACAAACGTCCGAGAAAACGACTCAATAATATACTTTTTTTTAATCCTCTCCTATATAAGTACGGTTGGGTGCTCATAATGTTTCAATTATTTAAAACTATTTAACATCAGGTTCGTCTCTTACCATCCATATCAATCGCAAAACGCTCAAAGAATTCAAATATCCACGACCAATTCCCCTTGCCCCCTGGAAGAGAGCATACAACGTGTCTGCCATATTTTGCGAATCTCTCCTAACCGGGAACGGTTCCGAGCATCGCGGCCATAAAATGAGCAATGAAATATCGATCGTCATATTGAGTTTGGATTGCTTCATCGTTTCAAACTCGAAAGATCCCTCATCCCCTCTCGTCCTCCGCCCGGCATGAAACGACGCCCCATGACACCACCCACATCGCGGTTGCGATCCAGGCCGATGACATAGCGCTGCTTCATTCCAAGGCACCAGCCGTCCATGTCGCTACAGGCGAAATAATGAATATCCACCATGGGTTTGCATCCCGCCTTGGTATTACGAAGGTCAACCAGAAACTTGCGAGGGCTGGAATCCGTCTCGACATCGATCTTGGACGCGGCCATCGTGGCCAGAGCAACGGTCACACTCTCCGAGGCGGGAAGGATCACACAAAGCGGCTTAGTAAGATAGGATGGGGCGCACCTTATCGACCCATCACCCCCACAGACCAATTGAAAGACGGGTTCTGAATGAGGAAATAAAAAGAGAGGAAAAACTATTCCGACGCTGCTTCCGGTTCGGTGGATTCGAATTCGGGATCGGGTTTGATCTGATCGGACGTGGCCCAGGCATCACGGTCGCCGGTGAAACGCACCTTGTGACGCTTAAGCACATCTTGACGCTCAGTCACGACGCCCTTCGTTTTTGGAACGACGCGCGCCGCATTTGCAGGAAGAATGAACGTTTTCGCTAAAACATGGGAACCGATTTCGATAAGCGTCAATGCCATAATAAAACCTCGATAAAATGTTCGATCGAAATAACCATCTATACCGTACCCCCATCGAGCAAAAACGGCAAGCCGCAAATCGCCCAAGCGCTCTTCACCTCAGTCGCCGAAGCGAATATCCTGAATGAACCATGACTGCCAAACCGTTGTTTGAAAATCAGGCCTGCGTCGTCACCGGTTCCTCGCGGGGAATCGGCCGCGAGACCGCGCTGATGCTGGCGCGTGAGGGAGCCGATGTCGCCGTCAATTATCTCGACAACCGCCCCGCCGCCGAAGAGACCGCCGCCGAGATCACCGCGATGGGCCGTCGGGCCGAAATCATCCAGGCCGACGTGACGCAACCCGACGAAGCGCAGCGCCTGATCCAAACCGCGCATTCCCACTTTCAACGAATCGACTTGCTGGTGAATAACGTCGGGCCGTTCGCCTTTCAATCGCTAGCGGATACCTCGATCGACGATTGGCAGCGAATGCTGGACGGCAATCTGAACAGCGCTTTTTACTGTTCCAAACCGGCGTTGGAAATCATGCGCGAGCAGGGCCACGGCCACCTTATTTTCATCGGTTCCCCGAAAGCCGACTCCACCCGCGCCCGGCAGCAGACCTGCGCCTACGGGATCGCGAAGACCGGCGTCGTGCTCCTGGCGAAAACCATCGCCCGCGAAGAGGGTTCCAACGGCATCCGCGCCAACACCATCAATCCCGGCATTATCGAAACCAGCGAATTGCCCGCCGATGCCGCCCGGGACGCTTGCAGCCAGGTTCCACTTAATCGTCTGGGAACCCCTGTCGACATCGCCAACGCCGTCCGGTTCCTCCATTCGCCCCAGGGCGCATACTGCAATGGGGCCGTCATCAACGTCGATGGCGGATTATGGATTTAATGAAATGACGTATGTAATAAATCCATAATCCATCGGAGAGAGCATATCGCGTTACACTCGCATCGCGTCGCATCGACAGGCGGTCACGATGGCCTTGAGGTGGACACGATGATTTTTTAGTATAACGGTGGGTCGATAAGCGTGACCCAATCTGCCTTGCTATGACGTTCGTACGCGAGAGAACATTCGCGAAATGGTGCGGAAGGACAGAAATATGGAGAGAATTGGACGTCGAACTTTTGTCCGGGATATTTCGTATGGCGCGAGTGCCTTAGCGTTTGGTGCATGTGGCACTCCAGGCTCCGAACTAATCGATAAATCCGGAGCCAAAGCGAAGCAGGGAATTCGATTGAATGAGCTGCGTCAACCGGTGGCCATTGCGATGTGGGATTTCAGTTGGATTTTGCGGCATCACCGCTTCGGTTCGTTTGAAGATTGGGATGCCGTGCTGGATGGGCTGGTAGAACGCGGCTACAACGCCATACGTATGGACGCGATGCCTCAATTTGTGGCCGCAGATACCGACGGAACCGTTCAGGAGGAATTCTTCTGCGCCAAAGACGGATGGAAACCGGCGTTGTGGGGTAACGACGTATCGATGCATATCCGTCCGCGTGAGGCGCTGTTGGAGCTTCTTCCGAAATGTTACGAGCGGTCCATTCACGTCGGCTTGTCGTCATGGTTTCTCCCTCACGGAACCGGGCGGAAGGGAATCTTTCAGGAAGAAGGGGGGCTGTTGAGATCGTGGATGGAAACCCTGGAATTTCTGGATGAAAACGGCCTGCTGGATCGGGCGCTTTATGTGGACGTCTTGAATGAGTATCCATTCTGGCATGGATATGAGTGGTTGAAGAACCAACTCGATGCACGTTCGGATGTGAAGAAATTCAAAGAAGATAATCCCGACGCGCATATCCCGGATGTCGTTCCCGATGAGTCGAGCGGGGGAATGAATCCCGTTCAGCGTGAGTTCTACAATCACGTCGCGAAATCAACGCTTAACCGTCTGAAGAAACGCTGGAGCGGCCTGCCGTTTTATGTCTCTCTCGATTCCGGCATGCCCTTGTCGAACATCGATTTGGAAGCGTTCGACGGTCTGGATTATCACGTCTGGTTTGTGCATGGCGCGATGGGAGACACGGGGTATGGGAGTATCCACGGAATGAAAGATGAGAAGGAATTTTACGAAATCTATTCGAGTATGATGCGTTATTGGAAAGAACACCGCAACGAATTGATCGAGTGGATGGAGGGCCGTATCTCGGCGATTGCCGCCGCCGCCCGAAAGCGCGGGATTCCGTGTGGTAATACAGAAGGGTGGGGGCCGATATCGTGGATCGATCACCCCGCTTTGGGATGGGAATGGGTGAAAGAGAGCGCGGAGATTTGTTGCGAGTTGGCGTTGAAATACGGTTACAAGTTTATATGCACGTCAAATTTCACACACCCGCATTTCAAAGGGATGTGGGATGACATCGCCTGGCACCGCAAGATCACAAACCGGATCAGGAATGGGTAGGAAAAATGGCGGTCTATGAATATTAGAACTATTTTTACTGAGCAATCCAAACCAGCCCCTCCGAGCGTTCGTTACGGAATGCTAGCCGTCTGCATTCTGCTGCTCGCATTGCACATCCTATGGAGACTCAATATGCCTGCCGACTATTCTGGTGACCGTAACATGAACGGTGTGGTCGCTCTCATGCTCCTATTCAACCATCTAGCGTTTCAGTTTCGATGGTCCACTCGCGTTACTATTGCACTTCGCGTGTTGGCTTGGAGTTGGCTTATCATCGGTTGCTATTACGTTTCATCAGTGCTCTTATTCACTCTCCTAACATGGTCATGAACACGAACGTAAAAATGCTGACGTATTTTTACACCGGTTATGCTAATCGTTCGAACCAGAAGATGAAATACGACGTGCTTGAAACCATTCTTGATCCTTGGCAAAGACCCATGGGCTTACGATCTTCATGATGCGTTGTGAAGCGGAGGTGCGGGATGCTTTGCCGAGATGGGTGACGCCTTTGCGAAGGCGATGACTGAAATGATGAAGGCAAAATGTAGCCGGAAAATGAAATCAGTTCTATTACAGGAGTAAAACTTATGGATTTGAAGAAGTGGTTTGTGGTGTTGTGTTTGATTGCAACGGTGTTTATTTCTGTCTCTGAGGTATTCGCGGTGCAGAAGATCTGTCCGGCTAATGGGAAACTTAAGATTTTTATCCTGGCCGGTCAGTCGAATATGGTTGGATTCGGTCAGCTGAAAGGCAGTCCGGGGACGATGGAAACTTATGTCAAAAACAATCCAGACGATTACGGCCACTTGGTCGATCGAAGCGGCAAACCTGTTGTTCGTGACGATGTCTGGATCGTGAATCTCTCCTATCAGGAGAAGGAAATAATGGGCTGGCTTACGACAGGTTACGGAGCAAACGCCGGCCACATCGGTCCTGAATACGCTTTTGGTTTCACGGTTGGTGACACCTATGAAGACCCGGTGTTGCTGATTAAATCAGCATGGGGTGGCCGGTCGCTTTATCACAACTTTCTGTCACCCAGCTCGGCGGAATACCCAACACCTGAGAAAGACGGGGATATGGGATTTCAGTACGCTGAAATCCTCAGACACGTAGAAATAATCACCGGCAATCTGAAAAAGTACTATCCAGCTTATACGGGCAAGGAGTACGAGATCATCGGTTTTGGGTGGCACCAGGGCTGGAACGACCGTATCAATCAAAATGCGGTCGATGTCTATGAAAAAAATATGGTCAACTTCGTAAAGGATATCAGGAAAGACCTGGGTGACGATCGGTTGCCGTTCGTGATCGCCAATACCGGTATGGGCGGATGGGATATTCCAGCCCGTTACAAGAAAAAGGTCGAAAAACTGATGAACGCCCAGCTGGCCCTAAGCGATTCCCAAAAATATCCTGAATTTAAAGGCAACGTAGATGGAGTTGAAACCCGTGACTTCCAGAGGACGCGGGAAGAATCGCCTTCAAAGCAGGAATACCACTGGATGCGGAACTGGGAAACCTATTATCTAATAGGCAAGTCAATGGGCGGCTCAATGGTTGAACTTATATCCGGCACGGTAAAGAGTAAATAATCCAAATAACGGCAGGTACAAGACCTGATCCTACAGTATCATGGTGCGTCGAAAAGCGTGATCCACCCTACTGATCTGGGTGATCTCGGGTATATGATTATTTTGGAGTTTGGACAGGTTGTTCAGCGTAAGCCGTGCTCTAAACGGCTACCTTGAATCAGGAGGAGGCAATCATGTATCACCGGTTGATCCTTATCGGTCTTTTCATCCTCGGATGGTCGCAGGCGCATTTCATTGGGCACTGTGCTGAAAACAAAGCGGAGCAACAATGCGCCATTTCCGGGCTTATTGTTACGGACGACGGCGCCCATCATGGGTGGCTCGCCTTCGACCGTAACGATGGCGACATTATCGGCATATTTGAAAGCCAGGTAGAGGTTCCTTCGAACGCGATAATCATCGAGCATGATGGGTATATTTTTCCGGGCCTGATCGATACTCACAATCATACTCATTGGAATTCCATAACGATGTGGCGTCCGGGGCGGTTTTTCGACAACCGCTACGAGTGGCAAGACACACCCGAATATCAAGAGGAAGTCGGGGGGAAGTATAGCAGCATCGTCGACGCTGAACTCTGGGACGAATCTCTCAAGTATGGAGAGATCCGGGCGCTGATGGGTGGTACGACAATGCTTCAGGGAACCGACAACGCCCCCCCCGGCTATCTCGTCCGAAACCTCGATTTTGATGGGTGGGGTGCCTACTCGTATGTCCCTGATATTACACACGCTGATTCTGGCCTCATTGCCCAAGCCAAAATGGGGCTGCAATTCGGACAAATCAGCCGATTATTTCTGCACGTTGCCGAAGGGAAGAGCACGGATCCTAGAAGTCAGTCGGAATTTCCGTTCCTCGAATCTGTGGATCTCGCGATTCCAGGCGTCGTAATTATTCACGGCATCGCGCTAACGCAAGAGAATTTCACAACGATGGCGCGGAATGACATTTATCTGGTCTGGTCTCCCAAGAGCAACGACGTGCTTTACGGTGAGACGGCCGACGTGGTCGGCGCTCTGGAAGCGGGTATTACGGTCGCATTGGCGCCCGACTGGACGATCAGTGGTTCGGACAACTTGCTTGAAGAACTCAAGTTTGCATACGAGTATTCAGTCGAACACCTGAACGGTTATTTCACACCGAAACAACTCTTCAAGATGGTTACTTCAGATGCGGCGAAAGTTGCTGGAGTCGATGATCCGTTGGGGGAAGGTTTGGGAAAACTTGAAGTTGGATATCAAGCGGATCTATTCCTGGCTCCCAAATTTCATTCCGATCCCCACCTGAGTCTTTTAATGACTTATCCAGAAGACATTCAACTCGTTTTCGTTGACGGGAAACCGGTCTATGGAGACCTATCGCGAATGAGAGAATTGATTGAGGCTGAGGATCTCGATGAAATCGTCGTCAGTCAAAGAATGAAGGCCGTCTATCTCCTCGATCCGGAAATCGGGGCACTCGGCGAGCAACGGTACGGCGAGTTGATCGGATTGCTTGAGATAATACTTGGAGAAGTGGCTCCACTGATCGAGGATGAGCCTGACAATGGTGAAGACACCGGTATTGCGGATTGGAGCCTATTATGATCTTGAATAATGAGGTATAAGAAGCAGAAAGGCATTGCATGTTGATAGAGAAAGCCAGGCAGGGTGACTCGCGTTTTATTGACCCACCTTAGAGATAACCACAACCATCTTTCATATCAAACTATTTACATTATATTCACTGCAATACCAACAAACATGGATAGGGATGGTAGGTCGAAAAGCGTGATACATCCTACGGAGATAACGAAATGGACAGGATAGTCGATGTACATAGTTCATGAACGGGGATGATTAATTCAACGCAAATAATTCCATGTATTTGTCTGAACGTCATAGATAACCTCAACATATCCCCCACTGGGATTTACATTACTGTCCGGATCGATCTTGACCGGTATTTTCCCTTCGATCGCCTTGAGAATATCATAATTCTTATCGATCCGAATCGCCTTGTTATTGACATATTTCGGATACCCCCGAAAGATTTTCCCTTTGATGACATCAATCCGATCATGCCCCATATACCCTTTGGATAAAGTCGCAGGTAAATCAGGGAGTGTCATCGATTTGTATGTATCATCAGTTCCAATCAACATTATTAAGCTAACATAACTGCCTGATCCGGCGTTACGAATCACGAATAGAATATCCTCTTTTTCGTCTCCAGCCATATCGGCAATAAAAGCTGTCTCTAGCGATCCATCCCGCTCGAAAGGACCTAATTCTTTTTGTCGGTCTTTCAATTCAATTAAAAAGATTCCGATGGAAGCACCTTCTTTATCAGGAATACTGACGAATAAATCGAAATTGTTTACCATAAAAGGCAATTCCTGGCCTGAAACAACCGATCTTAAATCGACACGTCGAGCTTCCTTCATTGGAGATTCGTCTCGAGTGCTTGAACACTGAATCAGCAACGCCATCAGGAATACTATAAATGATACTTGAATTCGATTTCTTTTTCTAATGATGATTATCTTTCCAGAAACGTAATTAAAAATGGATTTATGATTAAACCGAGATTACACAGCCTACGGAGTTATTCTCTGAATCCTTTCCAGGTGATTGTTATTGACCAGCATAGTAGATAGACGATCGTTAGGGGGATGAAGGGGCGGGCGTATTGGAAGAGATCGCTGGGTGTCCAGGAGGGGGCGAAATGCAGCGTGGTCCAGAGCATTTGGATTAGAACGGCGATTGTGTGGTATCCCACGAAGCAATGGAAGATGTATGAGGCGTTGTTTACTTTGCGTGGGCGGATGTATAACAGGAAATATAGGGGGACGGCGCAGACGACGGCGGCGAGCAGGATCATTGGCCATGCGTAGGTCAATACGGCGAACAGGCTTATCATTTCTCCGGCAGGAGTTCGATATCCGGTTTCGTAGGGGTAGGTGTGCATACATTCGTTTGCCGATATCAGACCGGTGGCGAGGGGGATTTGTACGCCGACCACGATCCACGGCCACCAGCGCCCGGCTGTCAATCCGTCGAAAACGAGAATCCCTGAGATAAATGGAAAGACTGCGAGAAAATCACTGGTGGCGTTTCGGAAGAAATATCCGGTAACGATTGAGAGCCAGAAAGCAATACCGATCCATTCGATAACGGGGGAAAACGTTTGGCGTTCCGAATCGTTGGCGGACAGTTCGCTTCGATGAGTCATGAGTGCGGCGAGAGCGACGAACGATCCGATGATGAAGCCGTGAGTTAATTCCATGACTTTCCACCAATCGATCCACGGTCTCAACGCGATTTCTGGATGCCACCAGGAATAGGCTTGGGCTATCTGGCCCAATGCGAATCCGATCCCACCGCCGAGTATGCCGAAGTATCCGAAGCGAAACGTGACGGGATCCTTCTTGATCGCTTTGGCGTAGGCCAACAAAACGATCAGCCCCAGCCAGAGAGAGCCCCAGCATTCGGTTCGGCCAGGGGCGGCTGGGTTGGCGGGATCGTAGGAGAAACGAATCAGGGGCAGATCGCCGGATAATCCGATGGGGCGATTGAAGAGACAGAGTCCGGCTGCCGAAGCGGCGGTCATGGCGGTGAGCAATAGCGCCACTTCCTGCCAGCGGTAACGCCTGATCGACAGGCCAAGTCCGACAAACGCCAAACCCACCCCGCTCCAGGCGGCTCCTTTGACC
>CAZSIZ010000004.1:40225-53231 GCA_964606645.1 uncultured bacterium | reverse complement strand
TACGGGTTCGCAACGTAATAAATTTGATATCTTCCTCGTCAAGTTCATAAAGACTATCGTACCGAGTCAGTTTCGAATCAAACACCAAGGTCTCATCCACGATCCCTTTCACGCTCAGCCAGTAGTCTACAAATTTCTTGATTTCTTCGGACGACTTGGATCGCTTGATGTCGGCTCGGCTGTAGAGGAGTGAATCACTGGTTCCATCCTGAGCAAAAATAGTATTGGCGCCTTTCATGGCCTTGCCCCGGCTTCCACACCAGACCCGTTCCATCTCCGATTCCTCCCCGAAATGAGGGATCGAATGAAAATCCAGGTGAATGGTTTTCCCTGAATACCAGTCCGGGTAATTGCGTCGAAACATCGTTATGATTTTTCGTTGAAAATCCAGAAGGATTGAAGCCTCCGTGCGGCAGGAATAGGAACCCATATAAGTGGGCTTGGGGAGCACGTTCAAACCCGCGAAAATCCCGAATCCTAAATCGGTGTCGTGCGGCCTGATATGGCTGAGCCTTTCCTTGCCAATCAGTTTGAGTAGGAGCATGGATAGGGCGGCTTGTTGGTTGCCGATGTCCGCGGATTGGGGCAACGCACACTGTTTGACGATGTCGAGGACTCCCGATTCCATAATATAAGGGAGAAAGAAAAATACGCCGGCCACCTGACATTCGGCGCGAAACGGTTTGAGGGTATTGAAATCCAGATGAGCGGAACGTTGTGGAATCAGAGCGCCCTTTTTGCCGATCCCTCGTTCTTTAGCGGTTCGACGGCGCAGTTTAGGAAATCCCGCATCCGCCAAAATCCGTTCGACGGTGCGATCGCTGATCGAGATATCCGACCGGGCCAATTCGTCGGCGATTTCTTGGGAATTCAAACGTTTTTGTCGGCGCAATCGAATCACGGAGTTGATGGTGTCGGGCGAGGTTTGCAGTTTTTTCGGTCCGCGTTTGATTACGGGAAAGAGCGCCTGCTTGCCCGATACGACGCGGTGAATCAATACCCGCAGGGATTGAGGAGTATAGCCGAAGCGAGAAGCGATCTTTTCCAACGTGCCTTCGTTGAAGGCGACAGCACGGATGGCTTCGTATTGCTTTTGTCTAGGCGAAAGATTTTGGGTGAACAGTTCGGTTAAATTCATGATAGAATGTAGTAAAATTATGTCGGTTATAGTATTGATATATTATGCCTAATATAATATGGAGTCAAGAAAAAACGCGATTTTAGCAATGTTTTTCAAGGAGATGAAATCTAAAAGGCCTTGGATTCTGAAAAATTTAGCCAAGTTATAATCGAAACTTGTTAATTTTAATCGTCATATTTTTGCTACAAGTGTTGAAGGTTTCCTGATATAATTCATTGATTATTATTGGGTTGTATTTATTCTACCCACAAGAAATTCGTGCCTGGCAGGATTCTGTGAAAATCGGTGTTCAATCACGATGAACCGGGATTACCATCCCGGCCTGGTACGAAAGACACGAAATTTACGAAGACAATGAGCGTACTTGGTTGGGCAGACACAGGGGTCTGCTCCTACGTTTTTTTTACCTGTTTCTGTGTTTTTTGTTTGAATGCTGTTTCAGCACTTCGTTTTCTGGGTGGCAAAGAATCAGTGGCGGATTATCTGGAAGAGAGAGGAAATCAAACCGCCGCTAAAGCAATCCCCCGATTGGAATCCCTTCGATCGAACAACGACAAAATCCAACGAATAACGTAGTAACTCAATTTTTGTATCCCCATGACAACTGACAACCGATAACTGATAACTGGCAATCAATAACTAACCATCCCCCGCACGAAAACGGGATTGGTAAAACCTAAGAGTTCGTCTAAAGGACGCCCGTAGCGGTAGACTTCCACCCGGAACCACTTCACACCCGGTTTCGCCCGTTCGAAGAATTTCCGGTGCGTATACCGAACCGACGAAATCGGCATCTCGCAATGGATTCCTTCGTTCGATTTCACTCGAAGAAAACCGCCCCGGTCCAGCTGAGTCACTTCCACGTGCATGATATAAGGCGCGTTTTCGGGAATCTTCAATTCATCCCCCATGAGCGCGCCGCCGTATTCGGAATCCAGGCGCAATGAAATTCCGGCTTCGATCGAGGAATAAAAGTGCCCCTGTTTCAGTGCCGACAGCAGTTGAGTCTCCGAATTCCCTTCGGACAGCAAGATAGTCTTCGCCGTTTCTTCAACCCGGTCGCCGGTCATCGGTTCGCTGTCGTCTTTCCCGCAGACGCCGAATATGCGAATGTCCCGATTGAGCAGCCCATCCCACCAATCGAACGCTTTCATCACTTCGGGAAACCGCTGCGGCCAGGGACCGGGCCAGATTTCCACGAGATCGGCTTTCGTCCAGTCCATCTTCTCGCCACGCCAGGACAGTCCGTTCCCCGCCGCGTTCAAGGCAAAAGGATGCGCCACGCAGAACAGCCCTCCTTGCAGGTGAGCGAACTGACTGATCTCCTCTGTGTTAAGCGGCCCGTCCTCATCGTAAGCGGGAATGCGTTCTTCGGTTCCAAGCAGTAAGACGTGACCGAACGCCGTTTCGACTTCCTGACTTCGAATCGGGGTGATCGGCGGTGGATGAGGTAAACTTGTGTGGGGTGGCATATCGGGGTCGGCGATGGCCAGAAAGTGATAGCCCGCCTGCTGATAGGCTTCAAAGGTCTGCTGGACAGACATCGCGCCTTGTCCCCGCCTACTTTGTTCGTGCAACTCGCCGATTGCCCAGTTCAATTCATCGCTTGGCGTTTCCGTTTCCGGATTGATGAAAGCAACGGTTTTTTCTTCGGGAACGGGCGCAGACGCGGATTCCGAACCTTCGATCTGGATCGACAGGGCGGCCGGTTCTCTCAAACGGACTGGAATCGAAACCTGTAAGGTCCATGATCCCGCTGCGATACTTCCAGGAATAAAACCGTCGTCCGCCCCGTCTGCACCGAGCATCCTCCAATCCGAAAAAGACGGATCCCACCGCCCCCTGAACGTCTCTTCCGTATCGAAAAGATGAAGGTTTGGAAATCGGTTGAGCAAGCGCCGATACGCCTGCTCCGATGCTTCCCGGATCAGCGCTTTCTGGTCGTCCGAGAGGGCGGGATGGTGGGTGTAGGCGGTAAAAATATCGTCAAAGCTGGCATGATCCACCCCATGAACCGGTTCCATCCGTTCGCATCTCAAGCGGATTTGCCGAACGTCATCGCCGGGATCGAAGGTGAATGTCCCGCGATAAGGCGATTCATGGGGGTGAATGATAATTTTTTCTTGAAATATAAGCCGCCAATCTCCCATACGTTTTTATTTATCTATTACAATATTAGTATTACGGCTGACGCATAATGTCGATCAAACAAATTCCCTCTCCCTCTGGGAGAGGGCCAGGGTGAGGGTGATAATACAAATGCGTATCGATTATCCGATGACTTTTCTAAACCAATAGATCCTAAATCCTAATCTCTAAACCTAGTTTGATTCTGGCAGAACGATCAAGGTCTGGTTCATCTTAGGTGCAGTGGTGGGAAAATAAAGCGTTTTGCCCAATCCCGCTTTCACTTTTACGTTATACTCCAGATTCCTCCATTATTATAAAACAGCGTTTAGTCGTTCGTTGCCGACAAAATACTGATAACTGAAAACTCTCTTAAAATCAAAGTTTGCTTATTCCCAGCGAACGAATCTCTTCTTTGACTTCACCGTACAGGTCCACGTATTCCTGGTTGGGTTTCCCGGTAGCCAGGTCGTAACAGTCCTGATACTTGCTGCCTATGGGCGCAAAATCGAGATTGTCTTCGTAGCGCGTCAGCAATTCATTCACGATTTCGTTGGCTTCCGTGCGCTTCATCCCGGTCACTGCTTGTGCCAGTTCGACGGTGCCTTTCATTTCCATCGGAGTAATGTGGTCGCACAAGATGGCTTTGGAGGGGTGACAGGTCTGAGTGCTGACGCCCGACGGGATGGCGGTTGCGATGTAGGCCGCGCTTTCGTAAAAGAATTGCTTCGTCATCGGTCCCGCCGCGATGTAACCCAGGAACAGTGCCGGTTCTCTCGTGAACAGGCTGATGGCCTGGGCGCTGACCGATACCGTCCAAAGCACCGAACGGGTCGTCGAGCAGCCTTTCGTTATATGCAATGGGAAAACGAGGTGATAGTTGGATTGAAAAGCCAGCAGTCCAGTCAGTATGTAGGCCACTGTCAGGACCGCCGTTTCCGCTGGCCCCCCCGCGTATCCACCAACAAGCGGACCGGATTCCCCTCCGATATTCGCGTCTGAATTTTGGAGATACAGCGCCTTGCTGAGGGTGCTTTCATTGAATTTCAGTTCTGCCAGAGCACCGACCAGCCAGCCGTCCGATGGACGAAGCCCGAATTGGGGCGCGCTGGCGGCGATGGCGGAGATGTTGGTTCCCGCCGCCGCTATCCCGTTGGCGATTGGAAGCCCGGGGCGTCCGGCTTGGCGCAGCGCCTCACGTCCGATTTTCACGGCGCGAATCGCTCCGGCCACTTCCAGTGGTCCCGATACGATCGGCTGCCCTTCGATGGAATGCAGGGCGGGGATGCTGATCGAGTTGGCCTGCTTGATTTCTCCATACGCCTTCACCAGGTTGGCCGCGATTCGTTCGTCGGTATTCACGATGCCGGTCCCGACGTGGAACCAGGGGTGTTTTTTGCTGTCCGGTGTTCGGGACTTGAAGATAGAGCGGTCCTTCCCTTCGCCCATGACGCATTGCCCCTTCGATAAAACCACTGCTTCCAGAATTTCTTCGTGTGAAAAGTGGACGATGCGGTGTGAATCCAAACTGTACATGCCCGTCTCGGCGAGAAAATCGATACTGGCCTGATAGAGACGCGCGGCCAAATCGTCGTCGGACGATACGGGATTTTTTGAATCGTAAACGATCCCGTATTGCTGACAGTATTTTTTCGCGGTGGCGTAGACGTGGTCGAGTTCGAACGAGCGCTCGTCGATGATTGGACCGGATTGCGAACGGCGGAATATCTCCAAAATACCAGGCATGGCTTCTCTACCTTCTCTCTTTTTCTTTTTGAACTTCTCCGGACGGCATCCATCTCTTTTCGATTTCCTCGAGTGTTTTTCCTTTCGTTTCCGGTACGAAGATCAGAACGAAGAAAAATGAAACGACACACATCGAGGCATAGATAAAGAAAACCGATCCCGCCAATTTTTCAAGCATAATCGGGAAAAACTGGGAGACGGCGTAACACGAAATCCACAGGCAGACGGTCGCGATCGACATCGCGCGCCCTCGAATGCGTGTAGGAAAGATTTCCGACATCACGATCCACACCACCGGCCCCATCGCCACCGCGAACGACGCCACATACGCCAGGATGCAGTAAAACACCCAAGGCCCTTCGAACTTCTCGAAGGCGAACGCCAATCCCAGCAGCGTCAATGAAATCCCCATTCCCGTCGAGGCAAGCAATAACAACGGTTTGCGTCCAACCCGGTCAACGATCCAGATCGCGACCAGCGTAAACGATAGATTCACCGCGCCGATGATGACAGTATCGTTGATCGCCTGGCTGCTCGAAAGCCCGGTGCTTTTGAAAATCGTGGGAGCGTAGTAGAGAACGACGTTGATCCCTGTCACCTGCTGAAGAACGGCCAGGCCGATCCCGATAAACAAAGCGATTCGCAAACCGGGTGAAAATAGTTGCAGAATCGAGCCGCCTTCGTGAGCGATGGCGTCTTTTATCTCCGCCAGTTCCCGCTGGGCGTTCGTTTCGCCCCGGACCCGGGATAGAATCTCCAGCGCTCTCCGGTCATGTCCTTGTTTGACCAGCCAGCGGGGGCTTTCCGGCACGAGAAAAAGCAGTATCAAAAAAATCGCGGCGGGGATCGTCTCCGAACCGAACATCCAGCGCCATCCCAGCGCGATGTTCCACGCCTCATCCCCTTGATTCGCCACGATACTGTTCACGTAATAGACGACCAGCATTCCAAAGACGATCGCGAGCTGGTTGAGCGAGACCAGCCGTCCCCGAATCGCCGCCGGAGCCGCTTCGGCGATGTAGAGCGGTGAAAGCATGGAAGCGATCCCCACCCCCACACCGCCGATGATCCTGGCAATAATAAATTCCGTCAGAGTACGCGGGAACGCCGAGCCGATGGCCGACACGAGAAAGAGTACCGCCGAAATCGTGAGGGCGGTCCGCCGTCCCAGCCGGTCGCTGATCCATCCCGCGCAGGATGCGCCGATCATACAGCCCAGCAGCGCACACCCCGCCGCCCAACCCTTCCAGTAAGCGTCCAGATCGAAACGCTGTGCCAGGAAGTCGATCGCCCCGGAAATCACGGCGGTATCGTATCCGAACAGCAGCCCTCCCAGCGCCGCCACGAACGCCAGCCGATACACATATCCCACACTGCCCTGAATCGGGCGTTCCGTCACGATGTGGTTATTCGTCTTTAGGTCAGGCATCAAGTCCCCCTTTGCCAATAGCGGCGGGCACACGAATAGGTACAACCAACTCTTAATTCGGTCATCATTCCATTATCGAATTCCAAGATATCAGAAAATTCAATAAGAATAAAGTTCATGGGATGGAAGTCTCTCTCTTACCAGTTAAATTAATCGCAAAACGGCCATAAATTTGAACTCCAAACAAACAAATCCAGGGAGAGTACATCGCATCGTGGCGACAAGCGGACACGTTCGCTTTTCAGGAGCGGTGTTGATCGGAAAAGGAATTCGTGGAATGATGGGGAAAAAAGAAGTACGTCAGAGGTTGGCAACAATGAACGTAAGTGATATCTTCACAAAGAGATAGTGCTCGATCAGTTCATGGTACACGAAGAGGAGAGACATGATCCACCGATTCTTCCCACATTTTCTCGAGCAGCACGTTTCGATTGTTGGCATATTGCTGATCACAACTGCTTGTGTCGTGCTGCTCTCCGCCTGCCCGAACGCTCATGACGCCAATAATGTCAATGTCACTACACAGGACAAGCCGCCCAAACCTAAGGGTGAACGGCTGCTGGGCATCAATGTCAACGAGGCTGAGGACAATGATTTCGACGGAGCCTTTCGCCGTGCCCGCGAAACTGGATTTCAGGTTGTCAGCCTCAAACTGGATTGGGACGACATCGAGAAAAAACCCGGCGAGTACGATTCCCCAATGCCTGCCATTGCGGACACCTATTACTCGGCTGCGAAGGTGCGGTTCAGCCTCCGCATCGCCACGCTCGACACGACCAGCAACCGTATCCCGGAAGACCTGCGCGACAAACCTTTCGATGATCCCGCTGTCGTCAAGCGTTTCAATGCACTGGTTGATTGGCTCGCCACGCAGATGCTAACCGTTGACATCGAAGATTTCTCCATCGGCAACGAAGCCGACATTTATCTTGGTACTGACACTGCTAAATGGAAGCAGTACACCGCCTTCTTCCTGGCAACCCAGAAACATGCGAAAAAAGTATGGCCGAAAACGAAAATCGGTTCGTCGCTGACCTTCAGCGGCCATACGGGAGCCGCGAAGAAACATGCCATCGAACTGAATCGCCACACTGATGTGGTCATGGTCTCATATTATCCCCTCAAACCGGATATGACGTTCCGCGACCCGTCAGTTGTGCAGGGCGATTTTCAGACTGTCTGCACCCAATACGCTGAGCGGTCTATCTATTACACCGAATGCGGCTACTCCTCTGGAGCCCAATGCGGGTCGTCGGAAGAGAAGCAGAAACGATTTGTTGAAGAGGTTTTCCGCGCCTGGGATTCTCATGCGGAACAGATCGGTCAGGTGATGTTTATATGGCTCAGCGACCAGTCTCCTGAAATGGTGCGTTGGGCACAGAAATATTACGGAGTCAACGGCGGGGCGTTCGCGGACTACATCGGTACACTTGGCCTTCGGACCTACAAGGGGGCCGGTACTGACAAGCCGGCGTTCATCGCGCTGATAGCGGAAGCCAAGAAGCGCGGGTGGTGAGGGACGGGATGGAATACCTGAAAAAACCAAAACCTTGAAAAGGAACGATCGCTGATGGATAAGCTTCTTCTTGCTGGAGTCGTGGGGGCGGTTTTACTCACCATTCCCTTCGTAGCGAATGGGCATGAGAGTCACTATGACATGCGTGACGATCTTGAACCTGAGCGCATGACGATTGCGATGTGGGATTTTTCATGGCTGTATGGACATCATCCAGGCGGCCCCTTCGAAGATTGGGCCAAGTCCCTGGATGAATTGAAAGAACGCCGGTTCAACACGGTTCGCATCGATGCGTTTCCCTTGATTATCTCCACGTTGGAGGCCGAAGGCAAAGAGACCTATCTCCATCCTGCCGATCCTCTGGCGAATTGGGGACAAAGCACCGTCGATTGTGAACACAACGTCAAAAAAGAACTGGTGGAATTCATCCGCCTGGCGAAAGAGAAAGGTGTGTACGTGATCCTTTCTTCCTGGGGTCAGGGTGACAAATCCGCGTTCAGTGAGCGTGCGGTATTCTGGCAAGCCTGGGAACTCGTGCTGGACACGTTGAAAGAAAACGACCTGCTGGATCCGATCGTCTACGTTGATTTCGATCAGGAATATCCCTATTTCAGCCCGACATCACCGAGATTGAATGAACTGGGTAAAGAAGACGACTCGAAAAACGATTCGATACCGGGCTTTCAATGGAAACCGAATCAAATGGCGTTCGTGAAAGATTATTTTGAATCCACTCTCAAACATTTCCAGAAGAAATATCCGTCTCTCCGATTTACTTTTTCGCTCACCAGTTATTGGAAGGAAGTGCGGTCGCTGGGGATCGAACATTTCGATGTGCTTGAACTTCATTGTTGGTTAGATCAGGGACGATGGGGCGTTCGCACCGATTTCGGTTCGATGACCAAGAACCGCGATCGGACTATCGACCATCGCGAATACATGCAGGATATTCGTGATACGCTGAAAGCAATTCGGCCCATGCTGCTCAAGAACATGCACAACCAACTTCAATACGCACACGAGTGGAGTGAGGAGATCGCCGCGCCGCTCGTTACCACCGAAGCGTTCGGCCCGTGGTGGCACATGGACCATCCCGACCTGGAGTGGCAATGGCTTTACGATTGGTGCGAGCAGTGCATGGCCCTTTCGTCGGACTATGGTTTCTGGGGAAGCACTCCCTGGAACTACAGCCATCCCTATTGGGAGAATTGGTCCAATACGGAATGGTACCAACGAGTGAATGGGAATTTTCTTGGTAAGTAGGGTTGGCTTGCCCCTAAATCCTGCTTAGATCATGGAGACGATGAGTTTGCGGGTGCGGGGGCCGTCGAAATCGGCGAAGAAGATTTCCTCCCACTGGCCCAGCAGCAGACGGCAGTTCTGGACCAATACCTGCTGGCTGTTACCCACCAGGATCGACTTGATATGAGCGGCGGCGTTGCCTTCCGAATGGGCGTAACCCGCGCTCCAGGGAACGGCTTTCTCCAGCGCCGCCTCCACGTCGCGCATGACCGCCGGATCGTAACCCTCGTTAATGAAAATCCCTGCCGTCGTGTGGGGGACGTAGAGCGTGCAGATTCCTTCATAATCGCCCCAAGACGACACCACTGTTTGCACTCGCTCTGTCACCGCGACAAAATCAGTGCGGGATTGGGTTTTGACTTGAATGGTTTCCGTTTTCATGGTGTTACCTCAAAGGATCGTTTTAACTGAGATCATCATCGAAATGAGTGATTCCGCGAATTAATATAATGAATAATTGACGCCGCTTCCGAAGGGAACGGGAACGGCGGGTTTTGTTCCTTTCTCGTTTTTAAAAATATAAACCGCTTTTTCAGTAGTAAACGTCAGGTCCGGAATCCCGTCTCCCGTCATGTCGCCGGTAATGATGCTGTCTGGTTGAGTGTGCATGGCCAGCGTGGCGATTCGCTTTCCCTGCCGGTCGAAGAGACCGCGTGAATACGCAATAACGATTTCGCTCAGGCCGTCACCGGTCCAATCGATTGGGGTGTGATGACGGCAGTAGTCGGACATAATCTGCCCCAGCAGATTTCCGTCTTCGTCGAATATCCAGAGTGGGCTTTCACCTTTGGGGCGGTGATCGATATCGACAACAACTTGAGCCTCGGACAGGTCGGGGAAAATGCGGGCGATAGTAATCGACTCAAAATGATGGCCGGAACGCTCCCAGACCGGATTACCGTTTCCATCGATAACGGCAATATTGTCCGCACCGCAGCACGTCAGCGCCAAGCGGGTCTCGTTCGGTGTTTTTCCCTTCTTGAGAACGCGCACGCAATCCAGGTGGCCGCGTTTCTGATCGACTTCTTTTGACTGATACACCCAGCGAACCGAGCCGTCCGAGTTGAGTAGAGCATACCCCGCCATGATTTCGTCGCGCCCGTCGCCGTCGATATCGATGGGCCGGGGTTGATGGGCAGTGCGGTAGCCCCCCGGATCGGTGACGGTCCACAGCAACTTGCCTTGAACGTCATAAGCCCAAATCTGACGATAGCGGTTTTTGACCAGCACATCGCTTGCATGTTTCTTACCGGACAGGTTGGCGAAGACGATACAGTCGCTGGCTTCGGCTGGAATAGGAAGGCGGCGTTTTTCCTTTCCCGTTTTACCGTCCAACTCGACCAGGAACCCATCCGTGGCCAGAATCACATCGAGTTTTCCGTCACCGTCCCAGTCGTGAATCTGGGTGGCGACGTCGTGATGCCAGTTGGCGCGTCCGGAGCCTTGTTCGCCCCATCGCCACAGCACCCGCCCGTCCAATTTCTGCGCGACCGCCGTACAGGTGTAGTGTACGTCGCCTTCGTTGACATTGCGGGAACTGACGATTTCCACCTGCCCGTCGCCGTCCAGATCGCCCGCCACGACCCACAAGCCGTTATATCCGGGATCGAGTTCCACGGTTTTCCAGGGCAGGATCACGGGCGCTTTATCGCCCGGTTCGCCGTGATCCGCCGTATCGAAGCGCAACGGTTTTACGATTTCCGCGCTACATCCCACCTGTCCTGCAATGACTGCTGTAATAACGAATAATACGCTGAACCAACGAATGCCATTCTGTTTCATTTTCATGGAAACCTCCGAATTATCTCAAACCTGCTTGATGCAGAAAGCCTGTGAATACATCGAAATCCTTTTTAATACACGCCAGAAGGTTCTTCCGTTCCGTCTTCTCGTCGCTGCCCTCAACCGGGTATTCGAAGTGAAGCGAGAAGGGACCAGTGAATCGTATCGCCTTGAACCCGTTCAATACGCGCTTCCAGTCGAGCATCCCTTCGCCGATGGGCGTGAAAATACGCTTGCATCCCCGCTTCTTATCGGGAACCCACAGCATGTCCTTAATCGCTGACATCTTGACGAGTGGGGCGATGAACTTGAAATTCGTTTCCCATGCGCCGCAGCCCCCCTCGGAGACGGCGTGGCCGGGATCGAAGTTGGAGCCGATCCAATCCGTATTTACCCCGCGCAGCATCTCGGCGATATCCCAAACCGGCCCACCGATATAACGCTCTCCGGAATGATTGTGATACCCGGCGCGTATGTGGTAGTGTTCGTTCATCGCCGCCAGCGCTTTCAGCTTGGGAGGGTACTCCCGAAGCTGGGAAAGAATGTCACGATCTTTGTCGTATCTCCACGACCCGATGCGGTAGAAGGGAATCCCCAGTGCGGATGCGGTCTTGAGGATGGTTTCAGTCTGGGGATCGTCAGGATCGGCGATGCGGGTGGAGATCATCTGAACGTCGAGTCCGGCCTTGCGCACGGCTTCGACCGCTTTGGGCAGATCGCGTTCGACGTTTTCGGGCAGCACATGGCCGCCTTTGCGCACGGTCAGATCGACACCGTCGAATCCCATCTCGGCAGTGCGCTCGGCCATTTCGGTGTATCCGGCCCATTGGATATGCTTGCTGAAAAGCACCACGGACGGACTAGCATTTGGATTGGAATCGCGTGATGCGGTTTCCATCGCAGACGATAATCCCGCAGCGGCGGTTCCGGCCAGAAACGAACGGCGGGTGAGCGAGTTGGATTGAGACATCGGTCGTTCTCCTCGGTTGGGGTGGGCGAGCGCTCTGCCCGTTAACGGGAGAAAGCGCACACTAGGAGAATTTACTTTGCTATACCGGAGGATGAATGTCAAGAACGGGCGGCGGAGTATGTGCATCGGAAAGTTGAAAAGTTATTCATATAGTGTTTCTGCTTTTTGGGCTAATTTTCGGTAGGCTTTAAGGGGGGCGGGGAATTGTTTGATCTCTTTCATTGCTGACGGTTTTAGGGCGTAGATTCCACGGGCGACACGCTCGAACCAGCCGTAGTGGTTGTCGTAGAGGATGGACAGTGTCTTCGGCCCCGTTCCGAGTTCGCGCAGTTTTTTTGGAGCCATCGGGCCGAAGCGGTCCAAAAGGCAGGCGATGTGTATGGCGCTTTCCCGGTAGGCGGTGACGAGTTTTCGGTTGACGCTGCCGCCGGGATTATAGTCGCCCGATCGGCCTTCGATTTCACGTAAGACAGCCCGCTTGGCGCTTTTCTTTTTCTTGCGGTCGAACGGTAGCGGATGAAAGACGATCTCGATCGACGGGGCGAGGGATGGAACCGCGACCAGGATCAAACCCAGCTCCATCCGGCGTAGCAGATGACGGATCCCTTTCCATTTCTTGCTCCGCAGGCTTTCGGCGGGGCGGGGAATCGCGACGTAGACCGAGTCGGTGACGGTCTGGCGCTGGGCGGCCTGGATCAGAAGGGTGGAATTGAAACTGCGCTTCAGTTCGATCGCGATCAGGTCGTCACCCCGCACGGCAACGACGTCGCAATGCGCGACCTCACCCCGCACGGTGTAGCCCTGCGCGGCCAGCCAATCACGCACCGGGCCGTACAGGTCTGTTTCGGTGAGCGTGGTCTTCTTTTTTGCTTTCGAGCGTCGTTTCGCAGCCATGATTATTCGACGTTTGTCAGTTTGAACGTGTAGGCGTGTCGGCAAGGGGCTTCGTCGATGGATAGCGCAGGCGTGTCCACGATCAGTTTCCCGTCCGTC
>CAZSIZ010000004.1:0-40215 GCA_964606645.1 uncultured bacterium | reverse complement strand
GACGCACCGTCAGTGGGTGATCGTCACCAAGCAGAGTAACGACGGTCCGGGCCGATGGCTTGGGGTGTTCGAGCACGAGCGTCTTGCCCGGCCACTGGAGGCATATCGCATAGACGGTGTCTCCTTTGGCGGTATAGCGCACGTTTTCTCCATCCCGCAGCTCACGCCAGGGTGTTGTTCCGTAGATGGCTTCGCCATTGACGTCAAGCCACTCGCCGATCTGCACAAGGCGTTCCTGCATAAGGACGGGAATGCGTCCGTCGGCGGTGGGACCGACATCGAGAAGCAGATTGCCGCCTTGCGAGACCATCTCGATCAGCATGTGAATCAGCTGCGTGGCGGAATTGTAATCGGCGATGTTCTCGTTGCGGTTGTAGCCGTACGACGACCCCATGCCCCGGTTCTCTTCCCATTTATGATGGACAGTCATATCGACTTTGGTGTGCTTGCCGTATTCGGTTGTATAGAAACCGCCGTGATGCCCTCGGCAGTCGCTTCCCCAGCGGTCGTTGACGGCGATCTCGTTCCGGCAGGACGATTCGTTGAACAGCCAGGCGAGCAGTTCCGGCGTTTTCCAGACGTCGCTGGTCTTCTCCCACTCACCATCCGCCCAGAGGATGGACGGCTGGTAGCGCTCGACGAGATCTTTGACCTGGGGAAGGAAATGCTCGTCGACGTAACGGGTGATATTATTTTTGTAGTCGGGATGGAACCATTCGTAGACGGAATAGTAATAGCCCATTTTCAGGCCATGATCACGGACGGCTTCTGTCAAATCGCCTACCAGATCGCGGTGGGGACCGATGTCCACGCTGTTCCAGTTCCAGGAATGAGGGCTGGGCCACAAGCAGAATCCGTCGTGGTAGTTGGCCGTCATCACGACGTATTTCGCGCCGGATTGTTTGAATAATCCCGCCCATTGCGCGGGATCGAACATCTCGGCGGTGAATTGGGGCACGAAATCCTGGTAGGTGAAATCCGCCCCGTAGGTTCGTTCGTGAAATTTCCATGTCGGTCCCTGTTTGTTTTGAAGCCGGTACCAATACCATTCGGCGTACTGATCGCTGGGTGCCCAGGCGGGAACCGAGTAGAGTCCCCACACAACGAATATCCCGAATTTCGCATCGTCGAACCACTGGGGCGTCGGACGGCGGTCCAGGGATTCCCAAGTAGGTTCGTATTGAGCGTTCGCCGTCAACGCCGTAAGCGTGAGGCATAATCCTAAAAAGACAAACAACCGTGCAGCGATCCGTTTCATCATCTCTCCCCCGGTCTGTTTTTCTGTATGATACTCAACTCTTGAGTTAGACTGAATATGCGTAGGACATTCAGGGTTTAGGGTCTAGGGTTTAGGGTTTATTTGTCTGACAATTAAAAGTGGCATCGAATAATCGATACGCTTTTACATTGCTATCCTCACCCTAATCCTCTACAGTCATCGTGTCCGCCTATGGCGTGACGCGATGTAACCCAGAAGGAGAGGGGACTGATTACTTTTGGAAATTGAAAGGGCGATCGTGATTGTATTTAAACGGAAACCGAAAGCGGCGGTTCAATTGAAAAAGCGTCAAGGACTTGTCGATCTCCGAAGCGTCGAACGGAACTTGCGGATACTCAGAAAATTTACGGAGGTTTACTGCCGCAAGCATCACATGGGATCTTCTCCCTGCGGGGAATGCCGCCAGCTGATCGAGTACGCGCGCGGACGCCTGGAGTGCTGCCCATACAGTCCGAAACCCAAATGCAAAGTCTGTCCCACCCATTGCTACCAACGGGAGTATCGTGAACGTGTGAAGGAAATCATGCGCTATTCGGGAATATACTACGTCAAGCGGGGTCGTCTCGACTGGCTGATCCGATATTTCCTATTTGAATAACTGAAAAGCGGGAAGATTGGATGCTTCCCGTTTCATGGTTTTAATTAGATAGCCAAACGTTTTTATTGATGGGATTTGATAATCAGTTCGTCAACGCGGTCGACCAGTATTCCGATTTCGGGTTTGGTGATCTGAGCATTGGCACCGACGCTCTCGCCTTTCTTCTTGTTGTCTTCACTAATAATTGACGAGAAGATAATAACGGGCAAGGCTCTCAAATCCGTATGCTCTTTAATGAGTTTCGTGAGCCGTAAACCATCCATTTGAGGCATTTCGATATCCGTAATGAGCAGATCGTAATAGTCGAAAATCGTTTGGCCCTCTTGTTTCCCCTTCAGAAATTCCTGCAACTTCTCCCAGGCGGCTTCTCCATGCGAACAGGAGGTGATACTTCCAAAACCGGCTTTTTGAAGATTGTCCAGGACCAATTGCTGCATGAGAGTAGAATCTTCGGCGAATAAAATCTTGCAGGCGCTTCGGTCTAATTGGCTTTCCTGCGAGTATTCCGGTTCGGTCAGTTTGGTATCGGGAGCGATTTCGAAAACCACTTTCTCAAAATCCAGCATCAAGACGAGTTGGTCATCAATGTGAGCCACGCCGGTAACGTAGCCATCGGCTCCCGTTGTGGTGGGAGGCGGATCGATGTTTTCCCAGGAGATGCGGTGGATTCGATCGACCGAATCCACCCAGAATCCAAACCAGACATCGTTGAACTCGGTGACGATGACGCGGTCTTTCACCTCATCAATCCGTTCCGGACAACCCAGCCAGACTCGAACGTTAACCGCCGGAATGACGACCCCGCGAAGATCGAACGCTCCCATCACGAATGGATGTTGGTGGGGAGGGGTGACCATTTGGGGTGGGCGGATCACTTCCCGAACTTTCGCGACGTTGATCCCGTAGGTTTGCTCGTTAATCTTAAAAACGAGTATCTCCAGCTCGTTTGTTCCCGCCTCCATCAATATCTGTTTCTGGACATCTAAGGCGTCGGTTTGGTTCATGGAAGGCCCCTCCTCGAAAGGTGATAGTGGTTTGGCGCGTGGATTGTCAATTCGATGAATTGTGTAATAACAATCGTTCGATATCGATAAGTAGGAACCCTCTTGGAGCAGCCTGAGTTCTAAATCCCCACTTGCGAACGTATCGCATTTAAATCTTACTTTTTAAATAATATCACTAAAATCGGGAAACTGTATCCCAGAGCGCCATTTTATCAGGCTAGAATTAGAATATTTATTGGCGATACTTCTAGGATGTAATTTACACCGTTCCGGGAATTGTATTCAGGCAGTGTGAAACAATAACATCAACTTGAACGCGAATTGTTTTTTTAATCGAAAGAGAGGAAGACCAGTATGAAAATCAGCGCTTCGTCCGTTCCGCCAAAATATACCGTCCAGTGGCTCGTTTTCGTTCGGGAGACTGTCCCTCCACACATTCCCGATCCGGAATTAAATGCTTTGGTGGATGAATTGTTTGCCGCCGGAACTTTTCGTGGAGAGAAAGATGAGATCGTCCCTATCGTCAAGGGAGAGAAAATCTGCCTCCTGGCCGGATTGGGAAACGAGCCGGAACAAGTAAGCGCCCGCACGGTAAGCGTTCTGACGAAAAAAGCGTTGAACACCAATCCGTTCTCTTTAAAGAAACCTGCCGTGATTATTCCCTTGCTGGACGAACCGTCCACCGTTCGCGCCATTGTCGATGGAGCGCAACTTGGGCTGTATCAATGGAAGCGGTACGTCAGTAATGACAACGAACAATCCTCAGGAGAACTGATCGTTCAGACTCAACACACGGACGTGGTCGAAGCGAGTTCCATTATTTGCACCGGGACCAATCTGGCCCGCGATCTCGCCAACGAAAACGCGGATGTAGCCGATTCGGAATTCTTGGATAAACAGATTCGCGAACTCGCCGAAACGGACAGGCGCTGCACGGTCGAGACACTGAACCGGAAAGAACTCGAAGCCAAGGGACTGCGCCTGCATCTCGCAGTGAATCAAGGCAGCCTCAAGGAACCCAAACTGACGATCGTCACATACCGGGGCGGGGGGAATTCGGATCCGTTTACCGCCTTGATCGGAAAGGGCATCACGTTCGATTCCGGAGGCGTCAATCTCAAAGCCACCGGTTCCATCGAAAACATGCGGATGGACATGAGCGGGGCGGCTGCGGTGATCGGGACGCTGCACAATACGATTCGGCTCGATCTTAAAACCAACGTGTATTTCGTATGCGGTTTCGCAGAGAATGCGATCGGGCCGAAGGCGTATAAGCCCGGCGATACACTCGTCAGTTATTGCGGGAAGAGCGTCGAGATCGGAAACACCGACGCGGAAGGGCGTCTCGTTCTGGCGGACGCCATCAGTTATGTCGCCCAGAACTACAAGCCGGAAGCGATCGTCGATATAGCCACGCTCACCGGTGCGGTGGTCTTCGCGTTGGGGTACGAGCATTCGGGGCTGATGGCCTCGGACCGGGATTTGGCGAATCGGCTGCTTACCGCCTCGCGCGAATCGGATGACTGGGCCTGGGAGTTGCCGATTTATCCGGAACTTCAGGAACACGTCAAGAGTAGCGTGGCCGATATCAAGAACATTGGCGAGTCCAAATGCGCGGGAACGATCTCGGCAGGTGAGTTCTTACGCCAGTTCGCGCAGTGCGAGTCTCCCGATTTGTCGTGGGCGCATCTGGATATCGCCGGAACCGCAAAACCCAAGAAGGGTATCGCCTATTTCGAGAATGGTGCAACTGGCGCGGGAGTGCGTTTATTGACTCATTTCCTGATGCGTCGTTCGGGGCGGGGGTGACAGTAGGATTTATTTTTCCAGTAACGCGAAATCGAAGGTCTGGAAGAGTTTGCGGATAATATCGATGATGCGTTTTCTCAGTTTGTGGATGGTTTTGAGATTTCGGTCGGTGATGTCGATCTCGATCCCGATGAATGTTTTGTCGTTCCAGCCTCGCTTCCCGCTGTGGGCGGGTTGACGGTAGATGATGAACTCCAGCGCTCGGATGCCAAATTCCGTTTGAGAGTAGGCGTTCATCATGTTTGCCATGGTTTGGGAGTCTTTCCCGATAACCTCTTGAGTGATTTCGAGATCGAAGGCGATTCGAAAACGGTCGGAGAATTCAGCGCGTTGAATGACGAATCCGATTCCCGGCCTCTGCACGCCGCGTTTTTTACTCATTTTGGAGAGGAAAAATTTCGCTTCGGGGCTGGAACCGATGTATTTGAATATGCCGTTATCCCCGTCCGGCGCGGACAGCACTTCGTAATCCTGATGTAATTCGTCGTATACATCGGCAATCAATTCGCCCAGTTGTTTGCAATCAATTTCTTTCGACCGGTTGATGTCCATCGGCGCCGTACTCCAATTCAATCGGCAATTTTTTTCGTTTACGGGCTGGTAAAAAGTCAGTCCTTGCAGACGAAACGGCAAGATATTATATTTCATCCGCCATTTTTTCTACTATATCTTGTGGTCACCGAAAGCGTTTTCGGCTTTTTGCCATTTCGTTTCCAAAGATTATAGTCTCAGTTATCGAATTGGTTAGCCCGCTAGGAAAAAAAGAGAATTGAGGGATACGATTGCCAAATTTGGACTATAATAAGGTGATAGTCATGCCGTTTTTTTCGATACGCGAATCTGTATCGTGTTTTGATGGAGAGAGGCCGCCTTACGATGATTTGCTGTTTAATTCTCGATCCAGTAACCCGTGTACGCAATCAATACAAGGAATTGCTGCACGAAATACCGGGCGTATCGGTCTTTGCGGAAAAACGTTTTGAGAAAGCCGTCGGCATCATTCACGCACACAAACCAACCGTGATCTTCCTTCGATGCAGTTCCAAAGACCCGTTCTATCTGCGCTTATTTAATCTGGTCAAACGGATCAAACTTCGCACGTTGATCGTTCCCATCGTCGAACAGTACGACCAAGAGATCATCAAGGATCTTCTTCGCTACCCGAATGTCATCGACATCTTGAGTACGACGGTGGAAAGCGGCCGGATACGGGAAACGTTGAGCAAGGTCGATGAAAAATCCGTTTCGCTGGATGAGGCCGCCAGCCACTTTCGCGGTTTCATGAGTTTCGTCGGGATCACGCCATCGCTGCGCGAACGTCAAATTCTGGCCCAAAAGCAAATCGGCTTTCTTCAGAACAAGTCGTTTCGCCTGGCAGTCGACTATTTCCGAAAAAACCCTCAATCGCAGATCGTCATGCTGGCGATCCAACGCTCCGAAACGCTCTCCTCACGGGACGATGAAATGATCGACGACTGGCAGGACTACGATCTGGAACCGTGGGAAATCGTCATGTTCGAAGCGCAAATGAATTACTTGCAATATTGGAAGGAACCCATCGCTCGCAAACTGCTTCCCATTACGATCCCCACGATCGTGCGATGGCATATCGACGACTTGACTCCGCTTCCTCAGGAGAATCAAAGCAAGATTCTTCACAAAGTCGGTTCGATGGCGAGGCGGGGACAGCTGCGGGACGTGCTTCAAATCATGAAGATCCCTTTTCATCTGGAAAATAAGTTCACCGATACAGCGTCATTTCACGAATTCCTCGAATCGATGGAAAAGCAGATGGTGAAAGTGGAAAAAGAATTTCCCGATCTGCTCAAGCCTCCCGAAAAATCCGACTATGAGGATTTCGTTCCCGACAAAGCCGAAAAGAAAATTGACGACCTCGACCACCGCATGGTCTTCCAGAGAAAAAAGTAATTTATAAGTTGTCAGTAATGTAGGATGGGTCACGCTTTTCGACCCACCGCTTCACTTCCAACCGTAACACCAATCAATTCACCCTCAAATCCATCGGTGGCGCAACGTTCTTATTCTGAGGATTGTAATATTCATAGATCGTCGATTCGGGGGCCTTGGCGGTCATGGGCAGCGTGGCCTTCATCGGGACGGCCAGTTCGATCGCCTCGCCGCCGTTCATCGATTCCAGGTAGATGAGGAGCTGGCGCGGCATGATGGTGTACTTGGCGATGCTCTCCTCTTCAAGAAGATCGTCCATCGCCGAACGCTCGACCCGGAAGCCGGGCGGAACGCCGACGTCGATCATAACCATCTCGGCGCGGCTGCCCTGATGGTTACGGGCGGTGACATGACAGGTGACGGTGTCGTTGCGGCGCAGTTCGGAGCGGTCGTATTGTACGTCGATGGAGAACTGAGAACCGCCGGGAAGGTCCGTCGTTCGTTCTCCGATCCCACCATCTTTCCAGGGAACGAAATATTTTCCCGTAACCTGATAGAGCAGACTGCCTTTGCCTTCGAGGTCGATCACGATCCGGTTGCCGCCTTCTTGGATGAATGGCGTCACATCGATCTGGCGGAAGACGTCCGAATTGTCCGGTGTAACGGTCAACTTGGCCGCGTCCTTGCCGTTGACGTGGACGAGAATGGTGGCGTCGGCTTCTTCGGTGCGTTTGCCCAGCGATTCGATCAGCGCCTTGAGCGCTAGCACCGTGCCGTGAGTTGTCCCCCACGTGCCGTTGGGATCTTTCTGCTGGATGATCCAGTTGAGCGCTTTGCCGGTTTCGGAGGCGTAGCGCCCGTCTTCGATCAGGGCGAGCACCGCCCAGGCAGTGGTTTCGACGGAAGCGTGATTGCCCCGCGCGAAACTCATGCTCGCGTCCGATTCCCAATACATCAGTTCGCCCTCGACGGTGGCGAGATCGACGAGTCGATTGACGCATCCTTTCGCCGCCGAATCACCGGGAGCGAGCGTCAGCAGGGTGTTGCAGAGGATGGCGAGCGTATAGGAGTCCTCGGCTTCATCGGCGTGCTGGAAGAGATAGCGTTTCGTTTTTTCCATCTGCGGCCCCGCGTCCGCTTTCGCCAACGCCAGCGCGATGTAGGCGGTCGAGAGCAGGTCGTTATCCTGAATGCTTTTCCACATCTCCGCATGGGAATAATGTTTGTCCGGTTCCCAACTGCCGTCGTCTTTCATTTGGGAGAGCAGCCACGCCTTCGTGCGTTCGAGAACTTTGGCGTCTACCGTATAGACCCGGCTCATGTCCATAAACTCCATCAGCCCGTAGGCGGAGAGAATGCGGGTGGCGGCTGGTTTGCCGAACACCTGGAACCCTCCGCCGTCGATTTCAAACGTCAGTAGGCGCTGGTAGCCCAGGTTGATGTATTCACGCGCTTTCATCTCGATCG
The DNA here is from genome assembly GCA_964606645.1 of uncultured bacterium. Taxonomy (GTDB): domain Bacteria; phylum Hinthialibacterota; class Hinthialibacteria; order Hinthialibacterales; family Hinthialibacteraceae; genus CAZSIZ01. The sequence continues at coordinate 32,150 of CAZSIZ010000004.1, read as the reverse complement.
CGGGGGTGACGTGACCGGTGCGTTTCATGTAATCGAGCGCCAGGATGTTGGGATACGTGGTGGAACTGGTCTGCTCGAAGCAGCCGTTCGGCATTCGCAGAATGGCGTCGAATCCCTCCACGACTTGGCTGAAGACACCCGGATAAATTTTCACGAAGAGCCGGTCCGCCCCGTCGATGCGCCCTTCGGGAAACGTCACCGTGTCCTGGACGGAACCGCTCAGCCGTCCGTTGCAGTTAACGAAGCGGGCGGCTCCGTTGGGGCGCACTTCGATGCTGCGTCCGATGGCGTCGTTATCCTGTGAGCCATACGCGAAGACGGTGATAGGGTTGTGGCCCAGCTGACGGGCGCGGATTCGGTAAGTGACCGAGGTCACTTCATTGGCGGCGATGGAGACGTTTCGTTCGTGTGTGCCTTCGATCAGCTCGTACCAGCCGCCCGGCTCCAGTTTCACATCCACGGTCTGCGCGGCGGGCAGGTAGTTATAGACCGCGACGGGGATCGTCACTTCGTCGTTCTGAATCAACGCGATGGGCAGGTCCAAATCGACGAAAAAAGGTTTGAAGACCTTCAGGGCCGACGTCGCATCGCCGATGGCCCCGCTCTTGGTGTTGGCCATGGCTGACATGCGCCACGTGGTGATGGAATCGGCGCCGGGCAGGTTGAGCGCGATCTGCCCTTGGTCGTCGGTAATCAGTTCCGGCGTGTAGAAAAGCGTTTCCGGAAAGAATCGCCGCACCCGCACCGCTTTTCGCTTTTTCGTTTCGAGCGGTCTCTTTGCAGAGAGTTCGATTAGGCTGCGTTTCAGATCTTCGGTGTCGAGATTCAGTGCTAGCTCAGAATCGCTCAATGAGGGAAGCCTCTCGGTCAGCAGTTGGCGTAATTGCTTCTCGTCCACCTTCCCATCAACGACCAGTGGCGTCGCCGGAGCCTCCTCATCGCTGTCATCGAGAGAAAGCAGCAGTTCACTCGCAACGAAATCGGGAAGATTTTCTTCCTTGAGTTTAACCGCCAAGTCATCGGACAATTGAAAAGCGGTTTCACCCAATTTTACATCGCCCAGTTTTATCCCTACCTGATTGATTTCCCGTTTATCTTCTGTATCGACATCGAAAATGCTGAAATTGTCTGGAAGAGTTGTTAACTCCGAGACATCCATCTTTTCGTTTAAGCCCTCGCCAATGGTTGTGTAAAGATAAATTTGAGCATCATTCAAATCCCCCACTGGAGCAACGCCTTCGGGGAGTTTGTCCAAGGACAATTGCAATGAATTGGTATCTCCTACTTTTGAATCCACCCCCGGCGGTCCTGAGATTACAGGCGTTGTTAACTCTTCAGAATACATTTTCGAGGAAATTGGTTTTGCAGAGGAGTAGACTATATTAGGTATATCAGGACGACTGTCTATATTTCCGTCTTGAGGTTGATCTTGGATGCCCTGTATGTCGATGTTTCTTAATTGATTAAAGTTTACTACATTCTCCCCCTCGCCAGCCATGCCCATTCCGCCCATTCCTCCCATCAGGCCCATGCCGCCCACCTCGCCGCCAGACATTCCCCCTATACCAAAACCAGCACCGGCAAAGGCACCGAATTGGTCAACTGCGCCGTCACCATCTCTGTCGAGCCTGACCCCATGATCGACTGGTTGGCCGCCTGGTCCCGCATAACCTAACATTCTCAATTGCCTGACATCACCTTGGTTGGGTCTCCCAAAATTTAGATTGACACCGCCTCTTCTCCGCCCTAAACTGCCTCTTCCCCTGTCTCGATACCAGGATTGATTCATTTGGCTGGGATCGATTTCCTGCCATTGGTTGGCAGTCGCTTCGGCTTTTTTCATTCCCCGTTCCAGCCGCCGTGTTTCGGATGTGCGCGAGTAATAAAAGTACCGGTTATTTTTTGATTCAGCGAATTGTTTTTGTGCGATACCATACTGGGTGATTTGTTGCTGGGGGATGGTGTAGGCGTTGTAGTTGGAGAAAAAGCCCCATTGCGATTTGGAATTATCGACGAACCCGACTTTATCGCCACTCCCTATACTGTCGGATGCGCTGATGATAAAACCACCGGCGTAGTTGGGGATACGGATGTCGTCGCCGGTTCCAGTCTGCCCGTCGCGGCCTTTGCTGTTAAGAAAGACATTCTCGTCGGCGAAAACGATCTGATACGGTTCTCCCCAAGGATCGAGTGACGGAATCCCAACAGGATCGTCGCCGAACGAGAGCAGCAGTTCCTCAACATCGCGTGGTTGTCTGCTGACCGGAATCGTTTTGAGCGACATGACACTTCTAATGCGGTTCAAATCGTTTCGCGCCAGTTGAACCCGCTCTTCGCCCGTTTTGATATTGAGAGCAAAATCGGTATGCGTATCCAGTTTAGAGAGCAGCGCTTTGGAGAGCTGGGCGTTCTCTTCATAACGCTTGCTGGAAAGCCGCACGACTTTATCGAGATGGAAACCGTGAATTTCGACTTTGGGTTCGAGCAGTTCCTTCTCGATCGCGAAGAAAACCTTGGCCAGCCCCGGTTCTTTTTCGGTAAGGCTGTAAACGCTTTCGTCCACGACGTGCATCCCCAGCGCGGCCCGCACCGGCTTTCCATCGCTTCCTGTGACTGAGATACGCAGTTGCGCCGATTCGCCCGGCTCGTATTGTAGCTGATTGGGTACGATTTCGATCCGCAGATCGTCGCTTCGAGTAACGATGGCCTGCCGGGTGTCGCGGATCATATTACCGTCGGGCCGGATGATGTAAGCGTGCAGGGCCAGCGATCCCGTCAGTTGATTGTCCAGTGGAAGGGAAAGTTCCGCCAGCCCGTCTTCGAGTTGAAGCGTTTTTGTCAGCACGGTCTGCCCGTTCTTGACGGCGTCCAGAAAGACGGTCTCGGAGCGGTAGGAAGGCGACAGCGCCGTGACTTTCATCGTCTGCCCCATCGTGTAGACACCCTTATCCATCCGAAGCAGCAGCGCGTGATCGGCAGAATCCAACTCAAAATCATCTCTGACAATTTGTACCTTATCCTCATCCAGTTCGGCATCGATCAGGAGTAATGGAATTTTGGGTCGGGGCACGTTCATTACGTTTTGTATAACGGGCGATTCCTCAAAATTTTGAATCGAGTCGGAAGGCGTCAGCACGATCGTAGCGATCCCGTTTTCGTCACATGTCACATCCTTATGAGCGACAAAGTATTTTGAATCAACCCGCAGTTTGGGTTTCGCCACACTGCCGTCGGGATAGGACGCGACGAGATAGACTTCGTTCTCCACCCCTGGAACCAACGTCCCGCTTTCGGGGATGACTTCGATCTGAAGCGATTCGGTCGCGACGTGGAACGTGTGGATTTTCTGCTCCTCGTGATCGGCGGTATCCAGCACCCGCACGTCCATCTGAACGATTGTGTTTCCCTTGAAACTGGGCTGGCCGACCAGTTTTTCGGGAACGGTAAATTCGTATTCGTAATGCCCTTCTTCATCCGTCTTGCCTTCAACCGTAGCGAATTCATGGAAACCCACATCAAAGCAGTTGGCGATGACTTTCACCTTCGATCCCGCGACGGCCTTGCCAAAGAAATAGCGCGCGTCGACTGAGCCAGTTACCGTATCGCCGGGCGCATAAAACTTCTTCTCGTTCTTAACCGTCACCTTGAACTTGGGAAGCACGTATTCGTAAACCTGCACGGTTTTCTCAGTCGAGTCATCGTCCAGAAGCGCCTTGATCGTGTAATCGCCCTGGTTGACCTCATCGGCGAGTTGAAAGTCGGCGGAAACGATCCCGAACTCGGACGTCGTGATGTTTTTCTTAAACACTTTATTCCCTTTGCCGTCATACACTTCCAGCACAGTCTCGCGGCTAGGGATAGGTTCGTCCGTGGAGCGATGCGCGGCCAAGGCGCGAAGGTGCATCAGCTGCCCCGGCTGATAGACCGGCTTGTCCGCGATGAGGAAAATCTTGACGCCGCTCTCGATCTCGACCGGCGATTCGATGGTGTCTTTCCCATACTCGGATTCAACCCGAATCGTGACCAGGCGTTGGCCGGTCAACGATTGCGGAATCTTGAACCGAAACGACGCGGTTCCGTTCCCGTCGGATTTCGTCTCGGAGTGGAAATAGGCTTTGCCGCCATCTTTCGGAGTAGTGCTGATTTCGATCGTAGCGTTTTCGATGGGATCGCCGCCCTTACTTTTCGTAACGATCACTCGCATCGAGGCCTGGCTTCCCGCCAGCCACTCCTTCTGCCCGATGATGTGAATTTCCTGCCCGGCCTGAGTCGTCGTGAAGCGTTTCAGCCAGGTGTGGCCTTGGAAATCGATGCGCACGAGGCACTGTTCGATGTCCGGGGTGCTGTCCGAAACCGGCAGGGCGACGGTTTCCGTACGCTTGCCGTTGAGCAGGATCACTTTCTTCTCGACACGCGCCAATGGCCGGTACGCCTCGTCCAGCAGCGTTACTGTCATATTCCCAACGCGCTGAGATTCGTCGCCGTTTCTGAGCGGGATGGAGACGGTCAGCGCGCCGCCGTCCCGCTCCACGCCGATTTCGTTTTTATCGATGCGAATCTCCGCCCCGCAGACGATGGGTCCGGCCAGCAGAAGCGCAATGAGTAAATGTTTGACGTTCATGGTAACACCTCGAATAAGTCTCCGTCGATTCATGGTTTATTCCTGTTTCAACGTGATCGCGGCGGTTTTCGCCGGATCGACAATCAGATCGTTCAGAAGATGGCCTTCCATATCGGTGATAATCAGGCTGAATCTCCATTCTGGCTTCGACTCGATGTGGTAACTTTTCAGAACGATATCGTTCCATCCTTGACGAAGATCGAACTGAAGCCGGAGCGAGTCGCGTTGAAAACTGCCTTTCCAGGATTTCCCGAATACGTGATCGTTATTCAGCCACAGCCGGCAGCCGTTCGTCGCGCCGATCCAGAAGGAAACCGTCCGTTTTTCCGGGCTGTAGACGGCTGTTTTCAGAAACGAACATGCCTGGACTGGTGATTCCTTCAGAATGCCGGTGATATCGATATCCGCGTCAGATTTCACTCGCATCCAAGCCGTTGGTACACCGCGTTTAGATGCGTGCAAGTTATTGAGAATACCGCTCGATTCCCCGTCGTCCGAAATGGGGCCGATCTCCTCCAGCATGACGTTCTGCTGAAGCGGACCGAGCACCAGCCAGTCTTTAACGTAATGTTTTTCACGAATGGACGCTTCGACGGCGTAAGTCAGCCGTTGCGCTTTCATTCGCTGGGGATGGGCGGCGGGAAGCGCATCCTGGACCTGCCGATACCAGTAGACCGCCCGCTCCGGGCTGGAGGATTGAACCATGCCGCTGTAGGCCAGGGCGAACGAGGGAAATTCCGACGCGCTGGGATACAGGGTGTGATACTGCCGCAGTGCCCGTTCCGCTTCGCCGAGATACTCTTCCCGGTCGAGAAGGATTTGAACGATGGAGGCGCGGGCTTGTTTGCAATACTGCTCCATATCGGGAAACAGGCCGATCATCCGCCGGTAGGTGCGCACCGCGTCGAGCGGTTCACCCAGGGCGCGGTACGAGTCGGCAATCAGAATTTGCGACAGCGCGATCCAGTAGCGTTGCCGGGGATGCTTCTGCTCGACATCCCGAAGCATCAGTACGGCGCTTTTGAGAAGCGTTTGTTGCTCCTCGCCGATTTTAGTAAAGGCGTTGTCGTAGAGCGTCATCCCGGTGCGAAACAACGCTTCCGCCTTTTTGGGATCGGCTGCATTCGTTTTATCTGCCGCATAATAAAAGTGTTCGGAATCGCCTTTCCGCGATCTCACTTCGGGACCACGAACTTTGACGCCGGATTTCCGAGCCGGGGCGCTGGTCAATTCTGAACGTGGTTGTCCCGAACGTACGATAGTTTTTTCGGTCTCAATTCGATCGAATTCGAGATTGGAAGCTATTTCTAATTGTTGATCGAGTGCGGGATCGCTTCCACCGTTGAACCAGAGTTGTACGGAGACGGTGGCGACGATCAGAAACGAAGCGGCGGCGGTTAGTTTGGCGACTCGATACGAGCCGCGTCGGGGTTCGGGTTGTGCGTCGGTAGTGCGTGCCGCGTCGAGCACAGCCTGGTCCAGATGCGGAGGAACGGCGGGCGTGCGCGAAACGGACATAAACTGGTGGCCGTGGCGTACGTCGTCCCATTCCTGGGCGCAGGCGGGGCATCGTTCCAGATGCGTTTCCAGCCGGGCGATCTTGTCCAGCGAGAGCGATTCGTACAAACGCTCCATCATGAAGCGGCGGGCGGTTTGACATCTCATAGCGGTTCGATCCCCCGTTTCTGAAGTTCACGGCGAAGCGCGAGCAGCGCGTAGTGCATTCGGCTTTTAGCGGTGTTGATCGAGCATCCGGTCACCCGGCCGATCTCCTCGAACGTCAGGTCCGTTCGTTCCCGCAGCATCAGCACCTCGCGCTGATTCTCTGGCAGCGAGCGGATCGCGTTTTCGATTTCCCGTTCGATCTCGGCGTGGCAAGCCGCCTCGCGAGCCGAGGGTTCCTTACCGGAAAGGGTGTCGATTTCGTTTTCGGTCGTCTCCCCGTTTTGGCCGGGAAATAATGGAATCACGTCGGCTCGGCTCATTTTTCTCATGGCGTCGATACAGACGGACCGGGTGATGGTGTACAGCCACGTCGTGAACCGGGCCGTTGGTTGATAGCGCTCACGGCTGCGGATGATTCGCATAAAGACGGTTTGAAACAGGTCGTCGATCCGGTCCGGTGTGGTGACGAACTGATGGATGAAGGCGTAGACCGAGTCTTTATGTCGATGATACAGGGTGTCGAAAGCGTCCATATCGCCTCGCGCGTAATGCTGCATCAACGCCTCGTCGGACAGGGCGTTGTGTGGATTCTCGCTGATGGTTGGTTCGATCATCGCATTCGCTTGCATCTCACCCCATTGAACGTGGAGGCGGGGCGATAGTTTTATTTTTTTAGATCGGTTGTTAAATTTTTTTTATGTATGGTCTTGTTCCAGGTTTGAAAATTCCGGTCGTTTCGGGATTATCTCAAACGCTTATCGATACATATGAATACTGTCCAGTCTAATTTACCTGATTCGGATCATAGGAGTTAGGGGATAGATATAGTGGAACGATAGTGAGCGGTTAGAGAGAAATGCGGGGTGGTTCAGTCGGCTTTTTCGATGACAGTGGAGGCGGTTTCTTTGGCGGGGACTTCGGCTTTTTGGGCGGCCATTACTTTCAGGCTGTAAAACTCGGTATAACCGCAGAGGGTGCAGGTCACGGCCCGGTAGCGGTTGCCCGACAGGCGGAACGGGATCTTCCCCGCCCAATTGCCCGTCGAAAATTCCGATACCGTACACGTCCGCCCGTGGCATTTGGGACACGTGTAGTTGGAGAAATGAGTTTTATCGTTTTCCATCGCCATCAACAGCCGCCAATAAGAATATCTCGCCTTCAATACCTGATTATAAACGAAAATCGATTGAGAGGGCAACCCGGTTGGCCACTTCAACCCCAAGGTGATGAATCGGGGGCGGTTCACAAAAAAAACTGTCCGGGTGAATCGACAACCCGGACAGCGGTTCAGCGTGAAGATTAGAGATAACGATTAGTCTTCGATTTTGCCTTTAAGGCCGATAAATCCAACTGGTTTGCAGGCTTTCAGTGCCTTCTTCAATCCTTCGGGCATATAGTCGGGATAGAGTTCCGTCGCGGTTTTATCCCCGATGTTCAAACCCTTTTCGATCTCGCCCTCTTTTTCGTAAGGTTTGGCTAAAATCTCACTATAAAGCAGCGTCCCCAGGAGCATCCGGCAATCCAGAATGTATAGATTGCCATCATCACCGGTCAGAACCAGGATCAGCTTGCGCGCGCCATCAACTTGCTCACCGTAATAGAACTTTTCGAGAGAGGCGCTTCCTTCCATTGCGGAGACACTTCCCGTTACCCAGCCATCCGTATCGACCGTGAATTTCGCGTCAAATTCGATTTCTTCGATATTCTCATCGACCGCCATCATGGCTTTCCCATTGCCTTTCCAGGTCAAGGGCAGTTCCACATCCTGAGCGGGCACGGAGGCCACAACCATCACCAGCAGAGCGATTGCGCTCATCCAAACTTTCATTCCACGTGTTCTCATGTTCTTTTCTCCTTAAATTGTTTTGATGATATCAATTATGCAACTCAGCGTTGCTTTCATGAAGTGATAGGTTTCAAATAGACTTCGTCGGCTACGCATACTGGATTTTCTCTCATCGTTGTAAAATCATCCCCGTTGTATTCCATAATTCTCTATTGACGCCAAGTAAGACTGAATTATGTAACGGCATTGAGAATGCCGATTTCATCTCAATAGGGGAACTGTTCGTCCATCTCCGATTCTGAGAGTTCCTTGATATAAGTCCCGATCCGCTCGACGACCGTTTCGACGATGCGTTTTCCTTTTTCAGCGGTGGCCTCGTGGGGATTGCCGACGCCCGCGTTGGTCGTAAGGATATCCCAGGGGCGGGTGATCTGTGCCCAGCCCCGATCGATTGCCTCGAAGCGCGAGGAGCGGATTTGCCCGTCGTCGGCCAGTGACAGGTCGGTCAATTCGGGGAACAGGTGCAGCGAGACGCTGGTCTCCATCTCGTCGGCGTGGTCGCCTGGATGGACGATCGTTTCCGAACAGATATCCGACGCCACTTTGTACCAATCCACCAGACTGAGAAAAACGGATGTTTTTCCGTAAAGTTCGCGCAAGATATTTTTTAAACCGTTACCGCCATGACCGTTAAGAATGACCAGTTTGCGGATGTCGTGCGCTTCCACCGATTCGGTCACGTCGCAGACGATCGTGTCCAGCGTGGAGGGATTGAGCGAAATCGTCATGGGAAAACCCATCAAATTGCTGTCCACACCGAACGGGATACAGGGTAGAAGCGCCACTTTCGCCCCCAGCGAATGGGCGCGTTCGCAGATCAAATCGCCGATGCGTTCGGTCGTCAGCGCGTCGTTGCCGTAGGGCAGGTGCAGGTTGTGCGGTTCGGTCGCGCCGATGGGCAGAACCGCCACGTCATAAGGATTCTCACGAACGTAGGAATATTTGACTTCAAGAAGTTTCCAGGGTTTCAAGGTGTTTTCTCCAGGCGGTTTCGATTCGGTTCACGCATTCGTCATGGCCGTTTTCGCCGGTATCGATTGTGATGTCGGACACGGACTGGTAGAGCGGCGTCCGTACGTTCAAGACGTCGATAATTTCCTCCACCGATGATTTCGCGCCGGTCAGGGAAGGTCGGTTGCTGTCACCGCCGATGCGTCGGGCGATCAGTTCGGGCGCGGTTTGGAGCCAGACCACGAATCCGCTTCGGCGCAAGTCCTGGATATTGTCATCGCGGGTGACGACACCGCCGCCGGTATCGATGATGATCTCTTTCATCGCAGTCAGTTCTTCGACGAGCAGCCGTTCCTCTTCGCGGAAGGAATCCCAGCCGTCGCGTTCGACATAAGAAGCAATCCGCTCGCCAAACCGCTCTTCCAGCAGCTCGTCCATGTGATAGACCGGCATAGTCAGGCGTTCGTGAAGGTGTTCCGCCAGAGAGGTTTTGCCGGTTCCACGATAGCCGGTGAGTATGAGATTCATGAGTGCCCCAATGCCTTTTCTACCGCCGTCCGCATCACACCGGCCGGCGGTTCTTTCCCGGTCCATAAGCGAAACTGCTCCGCGCCTTGATTGACGAACATGGGCACCCCGTTGATGGTCCTGGCACCCCGGTTTTCAGCGCGTTGAAGCAGCAAGGTTTTTGCGGGATTGTAGATCGCGTCGAATACCAGATGCCGTTCGGAAAGCAGCGCTTCGTCCACCAGGCATTCATTCACGTTTGGACTCATTCCGATCGGCGTAGTATTGATGACAATGTCGGCGGTTGGAAAGATGTCGTTCATCTCACCGGGAGCCATCGGCGCGGTTGTAACCGGGATCGACGCGTGGGGAAGGATATCCGCGAGCAGCGAGTCGGCCATTGCTTTGTCTTCGTCACGATGGATGAGAAAAACCCGTTCGAGTTTCCGCTCGCAGATCAGGGTCAACGCGATGCCCCGCGCCGCCCCTCCCACGCCCAGGATCGCGATGGTTTTCCCATCGGCCCGGTCCACTTCTTCCAGCGCGTTGAGCGCCCCGAAGCCGTCGGTGTTGGTTCCCAGCAGCCGTCCGTTGTCATTCGTCACGGTATTGACTGCGCCGATTCGTTGGGCCAGAGGCGCGGTCTCGTCCAAATATTTCATGATCTCCACTTTGTGTGGAATCGTGACTGAAAGCCCCCGGATGTTGAATCCCCGCATCCCCTCCATTGCTTTCCCCACATCCTTGACGTTGAACGCCACGTAAGCGTAGTCCAGTCCAAGCGCCTGAAAGGCGGCGTTGTGCATCAAGGGCGAAAGGGAATGGCCGATCGGATCGCCGATAACGGCGCAGATCGTGGTCGTTCCAGAAATCGACTCATTCATGATCGGTGTGAACATCGCTTTCATAAATATAGGTTGTCTGTCTCTTGATACAAAGCATTATAAATCAGTTGCGCTTTTCGGCCTATCCCGCTTAACGGACGAAATCGCAGGCAGTGAATGGATTAATTGAAAAACGGCCTCCAGACTGGATAGAAGCCAATCCGGAGGCAGTAAAAAATGAAAATGATCGACTCAACGCGCAATCGTATCGCCTTGAGGTATGCTTGTGCGTGTCATGGGTGACTAATACAGGGACCAATCAACGACCGACGTCTTGGGGAATGGATTCTTGAAAATACGAATCGCCGTATCTCCCACGGTTCCTCCAACATGCTCGTTGAGGTAAGCGCAGACAATAATATTCTCGTTGGCGATAACCACTGGATCGCGTTGGCTCCCCTGGAAATCCGCTTCGGGTACGGCTGCAAAAGCCGTCGTAAAATACTCGCCTTCTTTCGTGATGAGGCGCATCACCAACATATCGCTGTCCAAATCGGGACCTTCCGTGAATTTCCCCCGTGTGACCATGATGACGTTTCCTTCAGGGTCCTGTCTCAAATCGCTTTCCCGGATGGGGGATAGATCTTGTTGTCCGATCCCATTGATCGTGGAGCGAATGATGTTTCGATCGTCATCAAAAAGGGTTAGCACAAAGTTCTTAACCCCGAAAACTTTTGAGGAGGATCCCAATGCGTAAATTCCATTGGCTTGGCTGATCTCAGGGCTGATTTCTTGCGTATCGACTCCATTATCGATTAAGTCTTGATCGACGACACCAAACAGTTCTCCGTCAAGTGCGCCATCGTTATCGAAAAATTGAATGGAGTTCGCATCGCCATTGGCGGTTTTCGGAACGCTGTCAGCCACGATGGCAAAGCCGCCGCCGGGCCGGGTTGTAATGTCTTGACTGCCGGTGCTGTCCGTCCATTCTTCAGCCGGAAACGCAAATTGTGTCGGGCCGACTGGTGTGCCGTCTTTTTCGAATACGCGGTAATAGATTTTCTCTACCGGAGATTCTCCCAGATCGGTCAAACCAGCCGCTTCCTGCATTTTAGCCGATGCCATGACAGCGGATACGACGTAACGATCGTTACTGAGGACGGCGATTCGCGGTTTAATAAAGTTGTCTGAATCGCGATCGTCATTACCAGGAACCAAAGCCGGTTCGAAAGTGCTATGCAATACGCCGGTAGGATTCAGGTCCGCATCAAAATGCCGAGTCGCACAGATTGAAAAGTCATAATCCTGAAAAGGAACACCCTCTTCATCTTCCAATCCCCACCGGGCGGGACCGGCGGCAACAACTGAACCGTCCGAAAAAACACCGACATCCCACGCGAATCCGTGTCCGAAAGGTTCCGCTCCTGCATCCTGCACGCTGGCCGGACCGGCAAGCAGATTGCCCTGACCGTCATATTTCCATACAGCGGCTCTCGAAGGGCCTTGCCATCCGCCTTCCTGAGACCAGGTGACCACCACAAAGTTGTCCGTGCCAGGGACAAAACTGACTTGCGGCAGAAAACTGAACACTGAATTTCCGTTGTGAAGTAATGAATCGTTCGGGATAATTTCCCCTTCAGCCGACTCGATAATCCCTTCCACTTCACTCCATAATACAGGCACGGCAACATCCTGTAACTCCATTTGTTCCCACGTGTCGGTCATTCCAAACGGACACACAAAAACGACCAAAACGAACCCGGCTAACATTTTCCAGCATCGTACCATTTTTCTGATTCCTCCTATGTATTTTATTTTCCTGTGAATTGGACAATCGTCCCATTTGTTAAAGTGGATTGAACTGTGTGCTTTCTTTTGATTACTCGATGAAATCCCGAAGTTTGCGGCTTCGGATGGGATGGCGAAGTTTGCGTAAGGCCTTGGTTTCGATCTGCCGCACGCGCTCGCGGGTAACGCCGAAGCGGTTCCCTACTTCTTCAAGCGTACGTTCGTACCCGTCACTGATCCCGAATCGAAGCCGCAGCACGGACTCTTCACGCTCGGTCAGTGTTTCCAGAACGTGGCACATCTGTTCGTACATGATGTGATCGGACGTCGTGTGCGAGGGGGAAGAGATCGTTTGGTCTTCGATGAAATCGCCGAAATTGGTATCGCCTTCATCGCCGACCGGGGTTTCCAGAGAGATGGGCTGCTGGGCAATCTTAAAGACGCCACGTACTTTCTCCACCGGCAATGAAATGAACTTGGCAATTTCATCGGGTGTCGGTTCGCGGCCCATTTCCTGAACCAGTTTCCTGGAGATGCGGGTCATCTTATTGATGGTTTCGATCATGTGGACGGGGATGCGGATCGTGCGGGCTTGATCGGCGATCGCGCGGGTCACCGCCTGGCGTATCCACCAGGTGGCGTAGGTGCTGAACTTGTAGCCTAGGCGGTATTCGAATTTGTCGACCGCCCGCATCAGTCCGATATTGCCTTCCTGGATCAGATCGAGGAACTGCAAGCCCCGGTTGGTATAGTTTTTCGCGATGGAGACGACCAGGCGCAGGTTGGCTTTCACGACGTCCATCTTTGCTAGATGCGCGTCGTTTTCTCCTATGTTAATCCCTTCGACGATGGTTTCCAATTGTTCCGGTTTGTCGTCGAATTCCCTGACGTATTTCGCGTAACGTTCTTCTCCCCGCAGAAGGCGTTTGCAATGCTGTACGAGTTCACCGCGCGATTTTTCGGTTTGTTTTTCCAGTTCGCTTTTGCCAAAACTGGTATAGCGGAGTTTTTTGTATAGTTCCTTAATCGAGTTGGCGCGGAGGTTCAAGGCGTTTTCGACCGATTCGATGTCCCGTTTCGCATCCGTCATACGCCGGTAGGCCATCAGTATCTTATTCGCGATTTTCCCGATCCGCTCGTGATCGATTTTCATGGAGATGAACAGATTGCCCAGATGGATTTTCTTGCCGATCAACTGAGACCGGTTCTTCTTCGTTACCCGCTTTTCCATCTTCCACACGACAGCGTGTTCTTTGAGCATCTGCGTGTGCTTTTTTCTCAGGTCTTTAATAATATTGAGACGGTCTTGCTCGTTGAAATTATCTTTGAGATCGAAATTCTGGAGCACGTTGTCCAGTTTATTCTGTTCCGTTTCCAACTTTTCGAGTAACGTTCCGACTTCGTTGAGTGCGGTTTTGCTCAGGGCGAGTGCACGGCAGACTTTGAAGCGTCCGGATTCGATTTTCTTGGCCAGTTCGATTTCCTGTTCGCGGTTGAGAAGAGGAACGCGTCCCATCTCACGCAAATACAAACGAACGGGATCGTCTATGCGAACGCGTTCATCTTCCGTAGCGGTTTCGCTGGATTCCCTTGCTTCCCTCGTCGACGAGGTTGCTTTGGCGTGGCTGACTCGTGGTGAACTGTTATTGTCCACGACAGGGATATCCAGATCGTGCAGAACGATGAAGACATCGTCGATCTCTTCGACGCTCATCATCTCGTCGCTCATCATCCGGTTTACATCGTCGTAGGTGAGGCAACCGTTCCGTTCTCCCAATTCGATCAATTTACGAAATTTCGTTTTGCCTTGGCGCTCTTCGGTAACGACTTGAGTTTGCATGAATGTAATCTCCCCTTTTGCACATACACGCACGGATATCCCGATTGTTTAAACAAAAACAGACGGGTATCCCGGTCCGCTCATCCTCAACCTAAAATACGATGAAGCAGGTCAACCGCTCATTCAAATAACAGTGTTGTGAGGAGGGAACCATTGGGGAAGCGCCTAACCGGCGGAAGTCATGTCCGGGGTGGATGGAGGATCTTCGATCCCAATCGCTATCCGAACGTGGTGAATTCATCCAAAGGTCCATCAGTGGAATATCTCCAAACAAATTGGCCCCAAAAGGTGTGCTTGGCAGCCAACGCAGATTATAGACACGTCCCGTTTTCCAAACAAGTGATTTTTTCACCTTTTCTCAAGTACGATAAAATGTGGGAATGATTTTGTATCGATTTAATTTTTCCTTGGGATAATCAATTCACCGACGCACACGCCGGGTGTGTGAGGGGGGATGGCCGTAACGAGAGTCCCCGCAGGATCAAAGATTCCCGTGATTCCCGTATTGGCGGCGCGAACGGTGTATCTCCGGTTTTCGGCGGCACGGAACGCGCAGTGGGAGAAATGCTGCTCCAGCCCCGGAGAGCGTTTGAACCAGGCGTCGTTTGTGATATTGACAAAAAAAGCGGCCCCATCCTTTTTCGCATTCCGAAACGGAGTGGATCGCGTCGATTCGAAACAGATTGCGGTCGCAAATGTCACCCCATGACGGGTTTTAAAAATAGTGAGTTCCGTTCCCCGCTCAAAAAGGCCTGCGCCCGCTTCTTCGATGAGTGTTTCGATGAGGGAAAATGGCCAATACTCCACCCAGGGAACCCATTCCCCGAACGGGACCAAATGGATTTTCGAGTAAGATTGCATCGCCCGCATATCCACGGTTTGACCCGTTAGATCCAGGGGAATGTCCGGCGAGAAGAGAATTGCCCGGTTCCAGAATTCCCAGCGCTGCCCCATATATTCCCCGTAGACGGCTCCAACCAGCAGTTCGACATCCGCTTCCTGGACGAAAGCGGTGATTCGTTCTACCCCTTCGTGCCAATAATTGACCGGTATGGTGATGGCGCTTTCCGGCCAGACGATCAAATCAGGCCGATCCACCAGAGAGTCTTTGGAGAGTTTCAGATGCCGATCCAGGGAATCATCCGAATCGGTGCTCTCTTTTTCGTTCTGATCGAAGCCGCCTTGAACGAGCGCGACACGAAAGCGTGTGATCTCCTGGGTGGGTTCGTTGATGGCCGTCGTCACGGCGCGTCCGTAAAGGAAAAAGGCCAGGATCGATCCGGCGAAGAGGAGGGTGAAGCCATGCGCGTAGGATTCCCGGTCGATCCATCCAGCCGA
This sequence comes from uncultured bacterium, assembly GCA_964606645.1. Lineage (GTDB taxonomy): Bacteria > Hinthialibacterota > Hinthialibacteria > Hinthialibacterales > Hinthialibacteraceae > CAZSIZ01. Next base: position 16,770 of record CAZSIZ010000004.1, on the reverse strand, counting down.
GCGGTTTTTCTTCCATCGCAATCCCCAGTCGATCAGCCCGGCCAGAGAAGCGTTCGTCCCGGCGATTACGAACGAAAGTCCTGGAACGCCGATCCAATAGACCGGCTGCTTCAGCGATTCGGCTGAATACAAAGCGTGTCCCAGATAGCCCCAAGCGAAGGAAAAGAGGCCGAGTGAGCGCAGATATTCGATGAGAGTAATCGTTAAAGCGGTCAGGGGAATCCAATAAGGATACTTTTTAAAGTGTCCCACAACCACGGCAAAACCTGACTGGATCGAGGAAAGGATAACCACCAGAAGAATCATCCCGCCGATCGTCGTGTGATAGAGCCAATAGAGAAGGGAAGCGTAAAAAACAATTCCGCATCCCAATCCCAGCCAGGCGTTATGCTTTCGATCGCCCGTTTTAATTCGGAGAAATAACGGAACCAGCGCGATCCATATACACCAAGAGAGATTCCAGGGAGGAAACGACAGAACGAGCAGCAGACCGGAAGCCAACGCGGCCAGCCAGTCAGTTCTGCCCAAAGCCGGTTTCATCCGGGAAAGTGTCGATATGATTCTCTTCATCGGGGGGAAGGGATTCACTGATCTGATACAACCCATCGAACCATTTGCCAAGATCGATCATCTTACATCGTTTACAGCAAAAGGGAAACGTGGGTGTATCGGTTCCATCGGGCAGCGGTTGACCGCAAGCCGAACATCGATATTTATTCGTGTCGATCATGATTGCTTGACCAAGTCTTTCATTTTCCAAAATTAAAGGTTTCCATATTCTAACCGAAATTAATAGTCAATTCAGTCTGTGATGGGATATAATTATGTTATTACGATCCAGTAATGAGTCAGACCATGCAGACGAAACGGCAAGATATTGTGTTTCATCAGCGATTCTTTATACTGAATCTTGTGGTCACTGAAAGTGTTTTCGACTTTTTGCCGTTTCGTTTTATGAGGAGATCGCTCCAAGTTGGAGGTGTGGTATCATGAACTCCGAAGGAATCATTTTCTGGCTGGCCGTTTTACTCTTAATCACTCTTTCATGAACCTCGTTCCGGGAATGGCAAGAGACTGTTCGGAAACTCTATCAACGTTTCGTCGATGTGCTTAAGTTCCAACCATATCTAGGGTTTATCACCGGAGGCTTAAGAAAAGAGAAGAGCCATGCCTCCATTGCTTCCACTCAAGACGATTCAGTATCACCTCACGGCAGAAAACGTTCGATTTTCCCCCGTTCCAGGCGCAATACGCATTAATCCAATTACATTTATCAAGATCAAATTAATCCCTGAAAATGACATTTCCCAGGGGAATTCATACACTATCGATATATTGTATTTACTTGAATATATTGTATTTATATATATTTTCTTAATATTGAATATCGGGTCGGTCGTCGGAATATCGATGAAAATTGCTTAAGATTCCCTCTGAGACAGCCGATACTAACCTAATGTTATTTATATATTTTTTTGTTTGATATGAGTTGCGGAAAGGCGATGAAGAGAAAATGAGTATCTCAAACAGTGGACTCAATATGTTTGGCCGGGAGCAAATGCTCGCTGGCCTTTCAGGGTTTTTAAACGGGAACCAGATCGGCAATAAGGGATTTCAAGCACAGAAACAGGGGCAAGGGCTTCATCTTCCCATCTCGCAACTTGGCATTGGCAGTACCCTCCCTTCCGCAGCCGATCTCATCAAACGTCAAACGATGACCCCTCCGAAACTCTCCGAACTCCAAGAAGGCGCGAAGGAAACCGACAAAGACAAAGAAGACGAAAAGAAAGACCGCGTTGAACTGAGTGACGAAGCGGAAAATGAAATTCAACAAGCCATCGATCAAGCCATTCAGCAGGGAGTCACTCAGCAGGTCGTCGTCAGTAAGGACGGCCGTTTCGAAGTCTCGATCGATATGCGTGTCAACGATGATGGATCGTACGATATGGATTTGGCTGTTCGTTTCGCGGAATCCAGAGGCGCGGCGCTCGATTATCAAGCGCAAGGGGCATTACCGGAACCGGGAAGTCCGCCCCCACCGGCCCACTCCGGCTATCATTCGATGGAAGCGCGAGCCGAACGTTACACCTCATTCGAACAATCACTGGAGACACGTGGTTTCCAGGCCAGTATCTTTTTCGAGCAATCCAAATCGGTAGCGATGAAAGCCGAGCAGGCTTACGGATCCGAAACCGGGGGCCAATATCTTTCTACGGCGAGACAGGTTTCGCAGGAATTCGTTCTGAACGTTTCGATCCACGGCGACGACATCACGAAATTCAACGAAGTCGGTGAAGCGTTGACCCAGTTCGACGACACCGGGACGTTAGGCGGTTTCCTCTCAGCCGTCGAAGGCGTCCTTAATGCAGATTCCAGCAACCTCGGCGCATTCATGGAGGCCACTCAAGGTTTGGTCGACGCATCGAAAGAGCACATTGCCGGAAAATTAGATAAGTTCTTCACCAGTATGGATGAAGAGTACGGTTCAAAATTAGAGAAATTGGGATTCGCTCCCGATATCCTCAACAATATGGGGCAAGACGTTCAGAAAGACTTGGAACACTTTTTCGAGGTAACTAACGCGGTTCTGGGTGGTTTGCTGGACAACAAACTCATCAAAAGTCAGAACGATTCGCTCGAAACTCAGACGGACGCCCTGAATGAAAAACTGGATGAGTTGAGAGAAGAGCGCAAGGAAATTCTTCGTCAAGTCGAGCCGAACGCGGCTGAGATGGAGGATAGCCTGCCCACCGTCGAAGAGTTGGAATCGCTCATCGTGGACTATCTGGATTCCTCTGAAAATACCGGAAAACTGGTTTTCGAATCACCGATTCCCGAACCGGCTATCGAACCGATTGAAATCGATACACCTGCTCCGAAAGAGGTTTCCGTTCCCGCTGGGGAAGCGGAATCCGATCCGGTTGTCCCCGATACAGGCAGCGTGCTTCCAGGATTCACTCGAATATTCTAAACTTTTTCTCATCAACCTATTTTAATTCCCGCGAGTCGTTTTTTCGCGGGTTTCTTTTTATCCATTTTTTCTCCAATCGCGCCATTATGGCACACTTATCTTTGATCATTATTTTGTATAATCCACTCATTTAATAAGAGTTATCTACTTGGCACGATGTTTGTATTTAGCATCGGGTGAGAGTGAAAAAAAGATTCCAATAAAGATTGGGAGGTTATCGATCATGACTTTTTTCAACGCACTCAACGAAATGAATCGGATTCAGCGGGAACTCGACCGATGGTTTGATTTCCCATTCAGGCCCATCAACCAGGGCTTGAATCGTGTGGCTTCCGCACCCAGCCGAACGGGCAGGAACATTCCACGGATCAACGTGTTCGATCTCGGAGAGACGATTCAAGTCGAAGCGCTGGCTCCCGGCCTCGATCCTGAAAAAATGGATGTATCGGTCCAGGGAAACGTGTTGACGATTCAAGGCGAACGGGCCAAGCAGTCCACCCCCACTAATGGGGACGCCTCTCATCGCCGAGAACGGCCGCAGGGCCGTTTTACCCGAACGCTCGAACTGCCGTCGGACATCGATCGCAGTGCCGTCGAAGCCGAATACCGGAACGGGGTATTGCGGGTGACGCTCCCTAAGACCGAAAAGGAGCAGCCCCGAACGATCGACGTGAAATTCTCTGAGAATTAAAAAGATAACAACTACTCTATCCAACTAAAAATGTCGGGTAACCAAGTCCCCTCTCCCTCTGGGAGAGGGTTAGGGTGAGGGAAAAATGGAAACACAACCAGACAAAACGAATTGAACAGACTACAACAAGGAGGCAGTAATCATGACTGATAAAAATCTTTCAACCACCGAGAATCGTGAAACGGCGGCAACCATTCGAGAAGAAAGCCGAAGTAATGAACCGTACGTCGCCCCATTCGTGGATATCTATGAAGACCCGGACCAGTTGACGCTTCTCGCCGATCTGCCCGGAGCCTCGAAGGAATCGGTCGGCGTCGATGTGGAGGATGGAATTCTGACCGTCCGGGCCAAACGCCAGCCCGCCGTATCGGGCGACCCGGTCTACCGCGAGTTCGGCCCTGTAAATTACTTCCGCCGATTCGAACTCTCGGAAGCTGTAGACACCGAAAAAATCTCGGCAGAATTGACAAACGGGGTCTTGACCTTAATTCTGCCGAAATCGGAATCGTCCAAACGAAAGCAAATTCCAATCAATGTCAATTAACTGAATCATTGTTCCTCCTCATAGCAGCCACCATGTCAACCGGGGGCAGGTTCCCAAAGCCTGCCCCCGCTCTCATAACGAAAGCAATATCCCACATCAAGCAAGACACCTAGTGCAACGATCTCTTAGATTCATTCATCAATGCCCCAACACCCAACAATCCCACAGAAAAAATTGTTGCCCGACTCACTAGCATGTTCTATAATTCTTCCAGGCACTTTCGATATCGATTGGGGTCAAACTATATCAAATTCGAAAAGCGAAACGAACTTTTTTCCCCTTGGACCTTAGAAAGGTAAAATTGCCTGGGATTATCGTAAAATTTTTAATTTTATTAAGGATATGAATAATGAATAATAAAGTGAACGATTTGAAAAAAGTATGGATACTTTTTCACGACCATGAATTTGAAGATGGGCATGAAGATTCAAAGGTTTTAGGAGTTTATTCTTCAGAGAAAAATGCTCTTGAAGCCAAAAAACGTCTTTGTGAATTACCAGGATTTATAGATCACCCAGATGGTTTTGAGGTTTCGTATTGCATTATTGATGAAGATTGCTGGACCGAAGGATTTGCAACAATATAATGGAACTAGCCTATAGCGCGAATAGCATGATTCGATCCAATCGTTTTTTATTAGTACTCTTGAACGGGCGCTCTCAAATCCCGTCAAATGATCCCCTGCGTTGTCATCTATCCATTTAAGTGAGTGTCAAACCACCGAAAAGCATCTTCCTGCATATCCGCAGAAAACCGATGCGGTTGATCGTAAAATTTCCCTTTAAACCGCTCCGGCGCATCGGCTTTTCGATAGATCTTCTTCAGTTTCTCAACCGCCCCCTCCATCCCGCCAAGCGTGTAGAGTCCGTCTTGCGAGCATTGCAGAACCATCAGCGGTTTAGGTGTGAAGGCCCCCAGCATATCCGGCAGGTCCATGAAACGGGTCAAGCCCGGCAGGAAATGCGAGAAGGAATGAGTATCGACATGCGCTTTGATGAGCGGGCGCAGCGTCGACACCCACCCCACGGAAACCGCGCACTGGATGCGGTCGTCGAGCGCACAGAGATAGTTGGTCCGGTCCGATCCCATCGAGATGCCCATACAGCCGATGCGTGAGCCATCCACTTCGGGCCGGGATACCAGGTAATCGACAGTACGGATGTCGTCCCAGTGGCCGATCCCGTGCCAGGTCGTCCCCGCCCAGAACAGGGAACGCGCCAAGGTCGATTCCCCCCGGCCCGCGCGGCGGTTGGCGGTCTGAACGTCGTCGATGGAATAGTTGGATAGGTCCATCCCCAGCGAGTTCAAGTCGTCGAACAGCGTCCGTCGCTCCCCGAAATAAAAACGGTCGATCGAAATAACGACGTAACCCCGTTTAGCGAGTTCGGCAGAAGTGCTGCGTCCGTCGTAGGCATTTTGAACGAGCTGTGTGTGAGCCGGATGGGGGTTGCGCAAGGGCATGACTTTTTCTTTTCCAAAGACAAACGCCCCGGCGTGGCAGTGAAGATCGACGATGGCCGGACGTTTCCCGCTGAATCCTTTCGGAATCAGCACGTAAGCGGGAACGCGGAACCAGGGCGTCGTGTTGAAGAGAATTTTCTCCTGAATGTATTCATCGGTTTCCCAGCGGTCCACCACTTCGGCCTGAGGAGCCGTCTCAGGCGGATCGTAATGAAGCAACTCGAACACTTTCTCCTGCACCGCCTTTCGATACTCGGCGGCGGATCCGTAATTTCCCGTCAGTAGCGACATTGGATAATCGCATCGGTCCGCGATGACGGCGATTTCGTCGTAGAGCGTTCCGATATCCGCGCCAGTGGCCTTCAGGGGATCGGGGCCTAGTTTCATCGTCTCGCGAGCCGAAGCGTCCGCCGCGAACGCGCCAGCCATCGCCAGACCGTTAACGAAATTCCTGCGTGTCAATTGTCCCGATGAAGGGGAGGGAATGGGTTCTTTCTCTTTCATTTCAACCGCCTTTCCAGTTTTCAATCCCGTGAAGGAGATCGACTCGAATCATATCATATTTTTATTCCATTTTTCCAGTGGTTAAAACGAAACGGCAAAACGATAAAAACACTTTCATTGACCATAAGATAATATATAGAGAATGGTTGATGAAACATAATATATAGCCGTTTCGTCTGCAAGGTCTGACTTTTTACCGGATCGTTATGTAATAACTCAATAGAAAGAAGCGTTATATCTAAACAAAATCGAGGATAGTGACAGGGAGAAAGAACGTGTTGGAAATTGTGCCGAATGGCTGCTTCACCTGGAACTTCACCCTATTCGAGAAGGGAAAGCCGATCGCCAATTTCGATCTGGCCTGGTTCCACGAAGCGGGGGAACTGGTCGTAGGCGATACGTCGTTCAACGTTTATCGTGAAGGTGTGATGAACGGGTCGTTCGTTTTAAAAGCCGGTGGAGAAGAACTGGCGCGCGCGGAAAAACCGAGCGTATTCGTCCGGTCGTTCACGATCGATTACGGCAAGGAACGCTATACCTTAAAAGCGGAATCTCCATTTCTACGCAAGTTCGTTCTATGGAAAGGCTCCAGGCAAATCGGTTCCATCTCTCCCCATTCAATGTTCACCCGCCGCGCCACCGCCGATTTCCCCGAAACGTTGCCCCTCCCGGTCCGTGTCTTCATGATTCTGCTTGTCATATTCCTATGGAGAAGAGCGGCAAGGTCCAATTAAGCCGAATGTGAAGAGAGAGATACCATAAAAGATTACAAACGAAGAAACCGAGAAGCAGAATCCGAACGAGTTATGCGATGCCGTTGGATACCTATTTGTAGAGAGGATTAACGTTCATTTCGATAGTATAATTCTAAATCTTCTACAGATATCGTTTCGGCTGGAGAGAGGAGGTAATGCTTTTCTTCTGAAACACGAATCTCATCGCCGTCTTTGATGAGTTCGAACATCGCGATAACATCATCGTCTAAAAATTGAACGGACACGGGGCGGCAGATCATATTCCGAAATTTATTTTCACAAAATGCAATATCCTGATCGGATTGGACGATGCTAAGGTTATCCGTTTTACCCTTCGCTTGAACGGGAACGATAAACTGAGTGCCTTTCCGGTTTACCCCAACGTATATTTCGTCGATTTCGATTTGCCCAATCCCTTTCACATTTGTACGGAGGTGATTCTGGAGTGAGAATCCAGTAATTCCGAGAAAGATATCGATTAAACGATTGTATCGAACTTTCGCTAAGAGCGCTTGCTCGTCGTTCATTGCGTATTTTGAAATTATTTCGGGAGTCGCATCGGGAATTTTTATTCGAAGTTGGTTCGATTTTGGTACGATACGGTTGAATTCCACTATTTTGAATTTATAAACACCGATTCCCGATAGTAAAATAACCCACTCCCTTCCGGATGGAGCCGTAGAGGTTATCTTTTTAGGAAGTGGTTGTCGAAATCGGTAGGTGTATATTAAATCGCCAAGATTCTTTGGCGGTTTGATTCCAAGCCTGGTAGAGACGGTTTCGATTTCTTCGCGCTTGAAATCGAAACTATCGATCCCTTTTTTATAGTGCTGTTTAAAAATCGCAGTAATTATCGTACTGTATTTTCGTTCTTTCTCGCCTGTCATAAACCCTCCATTATTACACAAGTCGTTTTCGCGGTTCGATAACGCGTGGATCGACGCCATAGTATTCGGCGGCCTGTCCCATAGTGAATTTCAGGAGTTTTTCGTCACCGAGTTCTCTTTTCCCACGCACTTTTTTTGGAACGACGTTCAATGAATTCAGTATCTCTGAAGCGAGAAATTTTACGAGCAGTGGGGGAACGGAATTTCCTACCTGCCTGAAACCATGCCATTTCGTGACGTGAAACCGAAACCAATCCGGATAAGAATGCAGCCGCGCGGCTTCTCGCACTGTAATGCAGCGTGGAGCGACAGGATGAATTGGTCGGGGGGATGTAAAAGCCCCTCGATTGCTTGCAGTTCCCGCTCTTAGCGTATTACAAATTCCATCTGGATCGAGTTTTCTAAATCGGCTGATCGGTTCGTTGTCGCCTTGGGGAGTCGATCGAAACCTTTCAATGGATTTTTTCGTATGTGTTGTTCTAAGACTGGAAGTCAATCTGTTTTTTTTATTCACACGTTCGTAAGAAAAATTTTTTGGATCGATAATTTCGCCCCGAAGCATCTTCGCGAAATGACTTGGAACTCCGAATTCGGCGTCAATCCAATCGCGTTCGAGTAAATCGTCGTACTTTTCGATCGTGGGAAGATCGCCGATCGCGTCCCATACCGAAGGCCCCTCTATTAAATTTTCAAATAATTCGACGTTTTTTCCGTTATGATTGGATTGTTTTGTAATTGGTTTTGGATAGGAAGGCAGAGTGAATTCTTGCCTGCATCCTATTAAGAAGAGCCGTTTCCGATCTTGGGGAACACCGTAATTGACGGCATTCAGAACCGAATAGTTTTCTTTAACGAGATACCCGTTCGATGAAAATTCTTCGATAATTTCCTGCAGGAATTTTTTTTGTTTTCCTACGGTCAAACCCGACACGTTCTCCATGACGAAAATTTTCGGTTGCAGTTCGAGAACCAACCGAAGAAAGTGAAAGACGAGAGAATTTCTTGGATCGTCTAACGAACGCTTTCCGATTAGAGAAAATCCCTGGCAAGGCGGACCGCCAAAAACAACGTCTATGTCGTTCGAACCAATTCCCGCACGTTTTCTGATCTCGTCCCCAGACGTTTGTACGATATCCTTGCATATTACCCTCCAGAACGGGAAATTAAATTCGTGAGTGGCGGCGTGTATGGGATCGATTTCCACCGAAGCAACGACATCGAATCCAGCTTGTTCGAAACCGAGCGTCATCCCCCCAGCTCCCGCAAATAAATCAACCGCATACGGACGATAACCAGCAAGCATATCAAACTCCTAAACGTTCGCAATACTTATTAATACAACATGAATCACAGACGGGCAACCGGGATTTACAACATGTCCTTCCGTGCGAGATGCAACCAACGTGAAAGGCAAATCTTCTGTGCGGAGGGACGAGAGCTTCCAATTCCTCATGACATTGATCCGCACGTTTTTTTACTGTCCATCCCATCCGTATCGCGATTCTATAAACGTGAACGTCCACGGGTAAAACAGTACAATTCATTGTATACATTAGCACGCATTTTGCAACTTTTTTTGATACTCCTGGAAGAGAAATCAGATATTTTTCCGCATCTCTACAAGAGAATTTTCTAATGGGATCGAGAGAAATCTTACCAAAATCGGCGTTTATTCTTTTTAATGTCGTCCTTATCTGTTCGGTTTTAATTTTAAAAAGACCTGCGGGTTGAATTATCTTCCGCATTTTCTGAGGCCTTGTTTTAACTGCGTCTTCCCATTCTGGGAATATTTGTTTTAATGAATTGAAAACGGCTTGAGAGGTTTTTGGCAAAGTTCGGTTAGATAAAATAATATAAATGAGATCGTCAAGGGAGTCTAAAGGATTGCCAAACCTTGGTTTACCATACGCATTTTCAAGCGACTCGCACACTCTTCGTATTCTTTGAGATCGCGTACGTGGTTCGATATGAAGTATTAAAGGGGAAGAAAATATCATTCAAATACCATCGTAAAATCACTTTTAACTTTGTTGGTATATGATTCACGGGCGAACAAGCACCTATTATTAAAATCGTAATGAGGAGATTCGCAAACCCTTCCGAAAATCAAACTTGCGAGTTAAAATGATTTTTCATGCTTGAATATGGGATTTGGAACGATTTTCACCTTAGAACTACCCCGCTTCAGGCTTTTTAACCCCGTCAAAAAGCACGATTTATCATAAATCCAAGCCAACTAAATACTATTCAGGAGGAAGAACATGGCAATTAAAGTAGGAATTAACGGATTTGGCCGGATTGGCCGGCTCGTCGCCCGCGCGGCTCTCAAAGCAGGTGGAGTGGAAATCGTTGGGATCAACGACCTCACCGACGCGAAAACGCTCGGTCATTTGTTCAAATACGACTCCGTTCACAGAGCCTGGGAAGGCTCGGTGAGTGTGGATGGCGATAACATCATCGTCGATGGGAGTTCCATTCCCATTTCGTGCGAAAGAGACCCGGCCAAAATTCCCTGGGATAAACTGGGCGCGGAAATCGTCGTCGAATCGACGGGTTTCTTCAGAAAACACGCACAGGCCTCTCTTCATCTTAAAGGCAGTGTGAAGAAAGTCATCATCAGCGCCCCGTCTCCCGACTGCGACGTGACGATCGTCTGCGGTGTCAACGACGATCAGTACGATGCGTCCAAACACCACATTCTCTCCAACGCCTCTTGCACGACCAACTGCCTGGCCCCGTTCACCAAGGTGCTTCACGACAACTTCACGGTCGTGAAAGGCTTGATGAATACGATCCATTCGTATACCAACGATCAGCGCCTTCTCGATTTCCAGCATTCGGATCTGCGCCGTGCCCGCGCCGCTGCGATGAATATGATCCCGACCAAAACGGGAGCCGCCGCCGCGATCGGTCTGGTCCTTCCCGATTTGAAAGGCAAAGTGGACGGATTTTCAATTCGCGTCCCGACCCCCAACGTTTCCGTCGTTGACTTAACAGCCGTCCTTGAAAAAAAGACCACGCCGGAAGAAATTAACGCGAAGATGAAGGAAGCCGCCGACGGTCCGCTCAAAGGCATTCTGCGCTACGTCGACGAACCGCTGGTCTCCACCGACTTCATCGGCGATTCCCATTCATCCATGTTCGACGCGGAATACACCCGTGTCGTTGACGGCAATCTGGTCAAGTGCCTCTCCTGGTACGACAATGAGTGGGGTTTCTCCATGCGCGTGATCGACTTGATCGAGAAAATCGCTTAATAAATGATTCATACATGCGAGTTTACGGGGCCGCTGTATGCGGCCCCGTAACCGCTTTTGGATGGCCCGCTCTTCGCCATTCTCAAAAAGGATTAATTCCGTGAATAAGAAAACGATTGACGATATCGATCCCAAGGGAAAACGCGTTCTCGTCCGCGTCGATTTCAACGTCCCGCTGGACGCCGATCAAAACGTGTCCGACGACACCCGCATCCGGGCTGCATTGCCAACAATCAAATCACTGACCGAACGAGGCGGGCGCGTCATTCTGATGTCGCACTTGGGGCGTCCCAAAGGGGAAATCAAAGAGGACATGCGGCTGGAACCGGCTGCGAAACGTCTTTCCGAACTATTGGGCCAACCGGTTCAGGCGTTGAAAGACAGTATCGGCGATGAAATTCAAACCGCCGTTTCCACTATGAATGATGGTGATGTCGTTCTGTTGGAGAACCTCCGTTTCTACGCGCAGGAAACTAAAAACGATCCGGAATTCTGCAAGAAACTGGCCGAACTGGGCGACCTCTACGTCAACGACGCTTTCGGAACCGCGCACCGCGCCCACGCATCCACCGAAGGCGTGACTCAATTCTTCGAGACCAAGGTCGCGGGCTATCTGATGAAGAAAGAGATCGAATATCTGGTCCAAACCCTGGATTCCCCCGAACGCCCGTTCATCGCCATTCTCGGCGGACTGAAGATTTCCGGGAAAATCGACGTGATCCAGAACCTCCTGGACAAAGTCGACGCGATTCTCATCGGCGGGGCGATGGCCTATACCCTGCTGAAAGTGAAAGGCGCCGATGTGGGCGGTTCCATCGTGGAAGAGGAAAAACTCGATGTGGCCAAAGACGTCTTGAACGCCGTCGAGTCGAAAGGCGTCAAGTTCCTTTTGCCACAGGATCATAAAGTCGTCGAGGAACTCAAGGACGGCATCGATCCCGAAACCACCACATCCGAAAACATCACCGGAACCCTGAAAGGAATCGACATCGGTCCCGAAACTGTTCAGGCGTATATGAACGAAGTCCAAAACGCGAAGACGATCGTCTGGAACGGTCCGATGGGCGTCTTTGAGATTCCGGCCTTCGCGGAAGGGACGATGAAAATCGCCAACGCGGTGGCTTCATCCGATTGTGTCTCGATCGTCGGTGGGGGTGATTCGGTCTCAGCAGTTCACAAAGCCGGGGTTAGCGATAAAATAACCCACATCAGTACCGGCGGCGGCGCGTCGCTCGAATTGCTGGAAGGCAAAACGCTTCCAGGACTGGCCGCATTGTCGGATAAGTAGTACGCTTTTTTGTTCATTGATACGAACCGGCCATTCCCGGTTCACGCAAGGAGCCATTGAATGTTTTATTTTCTCTTTGTCTTGCTACACGTCTTTGTATGCGTGGCATTGGTTTTTTTCATCCTCATTCAATCCAATAAGGGAATGGGGTTGTCGGGCGCATTCGGCGCGATGGGCGCAGGTGAAAGCGTGTTCAGCGCATCAGGCGGAATGAACGTTCTGGTCAAGATCACGATCGTTCTTGCCGTGGTCTTCTCGTTGATGTGCCTGGGGCTGAGCATCGTCAAACCACCGATGAGAACGGGTGGAATCGTCGATAGTGAATACAGCAATGCCCCGAACTCCATCGATTCGTTAATTGAAAAAAGCCAGGCAGGCGGTGAAGATGTCGAACTTCCCGCCGGACAAGAACCAGCAGGCGGCGGTACCCAACCCGGGGAACCCCCGCAATAACCGGAATGAGAAGAATTAACTTTGGATCTTTAAACGGCCCGGACCGATAACGCTCCGGGCCGTCTGTTTTTCTTGAATCCCATTTGAAATTATTCATTGATCGAGTATGAAGACAAAAATCATCCGAGCGATTGCAAGGTTGAATGTGGGAGGCCCGGCCATCCACGTGATCCTTCTGACCGCCGGTCTGGACCCGGAACGCTTCGAGACAATCCTGATCAGCGGCCGGGAGAGCAAGGAAGAAGGCAACATGCACCACCTGGCGTCCGAACGGGGGGTCGAACCGTGTATCGTCAACAACCTGGGGCGGGCGCTTCATCCCCTGCGCGATCTTTCGACCTTGTGGCGTCTGTACCGGCTGTTCAAGCACGAAAAGCCGGACATCGTCCATACCCACACCGCGAAAGCCGGAACCGTCGGGCGGATCGCCGCATCGTTGGCGGGAGTGCCGATCGTCGTCCACACCTTCCACGGCCACGTGCTGCACGGTTATTTCGGACCAATCAAAAACACGTTGTTCCGCAATATCGAAAAATTTCTCGCCCGGCGAACAACGGCGGTCATCGCCGTCAGCGAAACGTGCCGCCGGGATTTGATCGAATACGGTATCGTCCAGCCCGATCGTATTCGAACCATCCCCTTAGGGCTGGAACTGGGCAGTTTCGCCCAATCCGATCCCGATTCAAGAAAACAACTGCGTGAAGAATGGGGTGTTCCCGGCGACGCTTTTCTAGTGGGGATGATTGCGCGCATGGTTCCGATCAAACGGCATGAAGACCTTTTTCACGCGATCCCGATCGTGCTGGAATCGTATCCCGATACCTATTTCGTCATAGCCGGAGACGGTGAGTTGCGAACGAAACTGGAAAAGCTCGCACAGGAATTGAAGATCACCCACCGATGTATTTTCGCAGGATTCCGTCACGACCGCGAGCGAGTCTATCAAGCGATCGATCTGACGGTGCTCACCTCCGTCAACGAAGGGCTTCCGGTGGCGGTGATCGAATCGTTATCGGCGGGAAAGCCGGTTGTTGCGACTCGAGTCGGGGGCGTTCCCGAACTTGTCGAAGAAGACCGGAATGGATACCTCGCCGAAGCGGGCAAACCTCAATCGATCGCGGATGGTTTAATAAAAGCCGCCGCCGATCCAGGCAAAACCCGAATCATGGGCCGCTCCGCCCAACAAACCACACTCCAAAAATACGCCATCCAGCGCCTAATCACCGACATTGAAAACCTCTACTCAGAACTACTGAGCCGGTAAACTTTTTGGCCGCATCAGAAGGAATGGCGGGTTATGCGGCGCTTTGAGTTTACTCTGCTTAACTACTTGACTACGTTACGCATTTAGCTTAAATTCTTCGTTAAATTTACAATTATGGAAAGTGAGGAGAGCAACATGAGCATTATAAATGAAACAGAACTTGAAGATTATCGTAACGCCCTCGAAAAATATGGATTTAGTGAAAGTGATTTTGAAGAAATAAGTGAAGAAGATACGACTGAATCTTCGGGGAATGGAACATTTGTTCCAACTGGAAAAGTTACAATTAAGTGTAAAACATCTGGAATTGAGAAAGTGTATAAAGCAGGTAATGACTCAAAATGGCCCGCTCAATTTGAGGATGATTTATCAAGTAACTATTTTCGTAATAGAAGATAAGTCGGAAATTTACGAAAAAACGTATTCTGAAGTACATTGTTGAAGAATGATTCATGGATTATAAAATGAAATCCAACTTACATGAATTAATATTTTAAAAGGTTAGATTTAAATCCATTAAATGGAGATTTTGATTTTGGATTATTATAATTATAGTTGCTTGATTTGAAATAGAGTTTTAGATTTTGTGAATCGATTTCGCACACGTTAAATGTTTTTGGTTTATTATCCTTTGAGTATATTATTCCATTTGACAATTTTATTCTTCCAATAGGATAATTCCATATTGCAGATTTGGTTTTGATATTGAAATAATTCCCATTGGAACGAGAAATAATAATTAATTCGGTTGCAGTTATTGTGTTAAAAAGAGAAGTATTGAAAACAGATATTTTACCAGGATTTATTTCTATATCTTTTGCAGATATCTTCAAATCCTTTGAATTGAAACTAATAGAATTGATTTTACAATTTCTGTATGAAACAGAATTAGAAATAGTTCTTTGCACATCGTATTTGCTGACTTGTGAATAATATATCTGATTATTTCTTGTTTCATTAAATGGTAAATATGTATTAAATTCACTAAATAATAGAGTAATGATCTTATCGAAATTCAAAATAGACTCAATTTTGATATTATCAAAACCAAGGATATCAGATTTTTGATAAGAGAATACACTATCTGTTTTTGCAGATAGTATTATAGCTGATTTATTATATAAATTGAATTCAATATTTTGGGCGGTTAAATTACTATTATTGACTTCATTACGAGTTATAGGGTTATTTATATCTAACAAATATATATAAATAGATAGTATGATAGTAAATGACCAAAATGATTTTGCGAAAATGTTTCTTGTCATTTCTCTTTATCGATCAAATAGAGACTTAAGATCATGTAAATCCCAGTAATTTACAATTGTATCACCATTAATATCACCTCCTGTTACGGTAAGCAGACCAGTAAATACACGGTCGAGGAGTACCAAATACCTTGAAGCACTTCTTGCTCCATCAATTGAATCTACATAAAACATGTGTGTTTCCTGTGGTGATTTTCTTTGGGACATTTTCTCCAAACCAATTCGGAACTTTGATGATCCTAGCAGCCAATTTCTTAACGCAGACTGAAATAAAGACTGAATATTTTCTTTTCCAGTTAAAAGATTTGGATAATCTATGATTAGATTTTCGATTGATTCAGGTAATAATGGGTCTTGGATAATATGGTTATGCAAATATTTGGGCTCAATTTCTAAGTTAAAAGCAGCAAGAGCAATTATCATTGATTTTGTAATGAGCAATCCTCCAGCTATAATATTGGCATCCGCGCTATCGATCTCAATCCATCTTATAGCGGATTTATTACCTAAATATGTAGGGGTTAGAACAGAAATTGAATTTGTGTTAGTAACTTTCTCAAGATTTGACAACGAAGCATCTATTACTGGTAATATATTCTCTGTCGTATATGATTGAATTTCAGAAAGTTTCGTTGTAGATTGAGAAGCGTCCATGACTATCTCGCTAGATGGTAACAGATCAACCTTCGCATTAAAGGCATTGAATAATGAAAATAATCGGTTATCGGGCGTTTCAATAATATCTATAAGACGGAGAACAGATACATACAAATTTGCCTCTGGATCATCAGGATTTAAATCTAATTGTTGCTCAAATTCAAGTAAAGCTTCATGATTACGGTTTTCTTTCAAAAGGTCTAAAGCATGTGAAATTCCTTTGTTTATTGATTGAACGGATATATGATAGATACCCCCGGATTGACCATACGCTTGAACATAGACATAATATGTACCGCTAAATTCGCACGTCCATTCAATATTTTTAGGAGATGGTTTGTATTCATAATTACCGATTAAGATCGAATTACCATCTATATCCATTAATGATATATTTAGTGAATCTATCTCATCGTAAATAGCAGAAATATTGTATTTTACACTTTTTTCTGCACTGAACGAGAATAAATCCTCTGTATTTGTATTCATTATTATCCCATCAATCCATGTATCTGTTTCGATTGGATTTATTACAGCAGAATAAGATGTATTCATTAATAATAAAAATGTAAATAATACTGTGGAAATTGTAGTAGCTTTCATGATATCCTCCGTGTTTCATAATAAAATCTTTTCAAAATCGTAAAATTTTGCTTGATAGTTGAGCAGGATGGGCTAAAAGAAAAGCGTAGTCCACCCTATATCAACGTAACAATAATTGAAGTGTACCCCATTGTCAAGACAAATTTTCACCTATTTTAAGGTAGGTT
>CAZSIZ010000003.1:0-53553 GCA_964606645.1 uncultured bacterium | reverse complement strand
GCTTCGAGGTTTCCCACCTTAAATCACTGTCCGAATTTTGGGGTACATTATACTTGCGTTATTATTCATGGATGATATTATCGTTTCAGTGCGCTGATACGAAAGCGTTGTCTAAAGGCATTCGCGTAAAACGATTCGCGAACATCGCGACCGTGGCCCGGCGTAAATTACGGCAGATTGAAATTGCCGGTTGTTTGAACGATCTCACCGTTCCGCCAGGAAATCGTCTCGAACGGCTTAAAGGCGATCGTGTCGGGCAATACAGTATCCGTATCAACGATCGATGGCGGATTTGTTTTCGGTGGACGGATGCGGGAGCGGAAAACGTTGAAATCGTTGATTACCATTAAGGTGAACCGATTGTGAAAAAACTAAACCCTGTTACTCCCGGCGAAATTCTATTGGAAGAATTTCTGAAACCCATGGGAATAAGTCAATACCGCTTGGCCAAGGAGATTAACGTTCCCGCCCAGCGTATCAGTGAAATTGTTGCGGGACAAAGAGCGGTCACGGCGGATACGGATTTACGTTTATGCCGCTTTTTCGGGTTATCCAATGGGTATTGGTTACGAGCGCAAGCGGCGCGCGATTCAGAGATTGCCGAGCGCAAACTCGGTTCTGAATTAAAGAAGATCAAGCCCTGGATCGGGACACAGAATCCATCGCATGTGGAGCCGTAGGGTGATGTCACGCCTTATCGTTCCATCATTGGTAATTGAATCGGTGAGGCAGAGTGCCCCTACGAAACTGTCTCGATGATCGTTTACAATCCCCTCTTAAATTTTTCCCATCTTGGGGGAGACCTATAACCAAGGTGCTTTTTCCAGGAGGGTGGTCTTTTTCTCCAGGTCGAAGAGTTGTCGCGCGTTTCCCCGCATGATGGGTTCGACGAGTTCCAAAGCGGAATCGAGATCGAGCCAGCCTTCCTCGACGAGTTGCGTCAACGCAATGGCGATCCCCCGGCGCGCGAGTCGAACGTGTCCCAGAACCGGCTCGACCGGAATGTAATCGCCACCGAATGTCAGCACTTTATTCGCGGGCGCGGTCACCAGATATTTTTTCAGAAAATCGACACTGGCCACCGGATTCACAATCCAGGCCCAGCACATATCGATGTGACAGTTTGTCCATTGCTTGGCGGCGGAGATCAGCGCTTCGTAGAACGGATAGTTGATGTGCATGAAGACGAATTTCGTTTCGGGAGCGATTCGGCAGAGGTCCGTCACTGCACCGGCATTCTTCTGAAGCCGGTCGAGGGGCATGCTGTTCTGCCCGGCGTAGTAGCCGGTGTGCATTTTGACGGGCAGGTGATGCTCTGTGGCTTTGCGCGCGGCGTACCAGAAGAGATGGTCTTCGAGCAATTTCCGGTCTTCGCCGCTGAGGGATTGACCGTCGATTTTACGTTTGAAGGGGCGTTCGGCTTTTTCGGCGGGCACGTCATCGAAATCGATGTTGCGTGAATAGGCCGCCTGGGTTTTGACCGCCACCGCATAACGCCCGTAGTGTTCGAACCACCAGTCGATTACCCGGTGCCAGTCTTGCAGATCCTTCACCTCGATCCCGGCTTTGGGCGCGTAGGCCCCGATGTTCGGCCCCATGTGCATCCCGAGGATACTGATGTCCTGCATGAGCAAGGTGGGTTGCTTGGATTCACCGAAAGGTGCGCCCAGAAAATTGACCTGGCACGATTCGATCCCACCCCGATCCTGAAGAACGGTTTTATAGAATCCGGGGCGAATGGTTTTGAGATAACCGTCCTGAACCGCGCGTACCGTCGAGGCTGACAGCCGGTCGATTCCGTATAGCTCGCGCATGGCGATTTCGACCACCTGCCCGTAACCCGTGTTTCGCACCGCGCCCCAATACGGTTCGAGAATATCCCACTTTTTGATGGGATCGGTCTTGGGAGACATGAACGCATCGAACGCTTCGTTCGGCATCCCCGACGTTTTTAAGTCCGAGTCGATATAGTGGGACAACAGCATCGACCAGTCGTTTGCTTTAATGCGGTTACTGTTTCCGCTCAGCCGGTCTTCTTCTTCGATCAGATGCTCGTGTGTATCGACGATCGGAGTTTCATTGACGAGTTGGGTGATGGGATTGTGAGCGCCGCCTGTTCCCGCTTCGGCCTTCCCCGGCGCGAGTGGTCCGGCGGCGGCTCCCAGCATCGCGGCGGCCCCGGCGGTTCCAATCCCTTTGATGGTCGAACGGCGTGATAGTTTCTGTTTGTCTGCGCTCATCGTCTCTCCCCTGATTCAGTATGGAATAATGTGGTTTCTTATCATACAAAAAATCGACGGGTTCTCAAGCGCGGGGAACGCCATTGAGGTTAAACTTACGTTAAGTGATGGGGTAACACCATCGACTTCAGTTTTTGGATCAACAGGTCGGCATCGGAGGATGGATTATTGGTGCCGGATGTCTTGTGATAGTGTCGCATCCTTTCCGCATTCACGAATGCCTCATCCAGTTTGATTACCAATCGATCGAATGGCCCTTTTTTATAGTATTCGGGAATGTGATTTCTTAGTCGTGAGGTCAATTCCTTACAATCCGAATACATCCTGGTGGTACATTCAAAGTGCAGCAGATACCAGAACTCGAAACAGGGAACGGAGAGCGCGACTTTCAAGTGATTATCCTTGGCTTTTTTGATCACCCGGTCCAAACTTTCATGCTTGTTAATTCCCTCATGGTTAATGACGCACCAGACCTCGTCGTACTTGATTTTTTCCCGCTTCTCGATTTCCTTTCTTCGTTTTAAGGCATAATCGACCACGCTGATCGGTGCGCTGCCGCATTCCTTCCCGGTAATCTCAACGTTGACGGGATTCAATTTCCAATGGCGAACCAAGCCTTTTAAGTACTCCGGCTCGGTTTTTTCTCCTTCACAGACGATCAGAATGATATCGCCGGATCGTTGCTGCTTCAGTGTTTTACGCCGAAGGGATCGTTCGCGTCGAATGGATCGGGAGGATCGGTGAGGCATCAGAATGGGAACTCCCCAAGGAACGGGATCGCGCCGTAGCGGCCCGCCAGATAGCCTTTCTGAAGCGCTTCGTCCGAGCGGGGTTTGAAATCTGTCAGGGGGTAGAGCGTTGTTGCTCCCGCTTTGTTCTTTTCGGTGAACCAGATTTGGTCCCGCCGGAAAAGTGACGTATCCAACAGCGTTGTATCGTGGGTTGTCAGGATTAACTGCGCCCCTTTCGTGTTGATTTTCGGATCGTTTATCATCTGGACAAGCTGCCGCACCAGAAGCGGATGCATCTGTGCTCCAATTTCATCAATGAAAACCGTATAGCCCATTTTTAATGCTAATAGAAAAGGCCCTAATAAAAAGTAATATTTGAGTGTCCCCAATGATTCGTCGTCCTTATCGAAAGCAATTTCTTCTTCTGTATTTTCTAAAAGATGTATAAATTCAAGTTTTACACTTTTTGCCATTTGAATAATTGCATCAACAATATCTTCGACATCTTCCGATTTCATGCGTACAACATTAATCCCTGAAATCCCTAAATCAGCGTTCTTGATTAAATCGAATATTTCTTTAAACTCCTTTTCTCTGTTTAATAGTAAAGGCGAGGTCATATCAAATTGATAGTTAGAATCAATATGGCTGAGCGAAAAAATATAATTAGCAAACCAATCATAAACTACACATAACTGCTTGTGATTGAATTGAGCTGCCGTGGATAGAAACAGGGAGTTCTTTTTCGTTTGTGTTTTTAAACTCTTCGTTTCGCCAAGAAGTTTCTTCCCGATTTTCCAATCGTATTGTTTCTTGTCCGAATTCCAAACACGGGAGAACCAGCGCTGAGGCTGCCCAACGGGATAAGTGATCAACCATTCTTCATGCACTCTCTTATTATCCAACGCAAACCCATATTGATACCGAACACCTTTGTAAATAAAGATCATCTCAAATTCACTTGGTTCATCGGAACTATGACTATCAAGTCTGAAAGGAGTGACGCCGGTTTTTTCCTCTGGATTCGGTTTCGTGGCTGACGTGAGAACAAATTGCTGTATAAACTCGGCGGCTTTGAAGAGGTTGCTTTTGCCGGAGGCGTTTGCGCCATAGATAGCGGAGCTTTTAAGCAGTTTGGTGTTGGACAATCCAGGGGCGTTGATCTCGATCAGGTTGCCGGGTAGCTGCTTATCTTTGTTGTTCGCTACCAGGCTCAAGGTCTGCTTTTCGCGGATGGAGCGGAAATTTTTTACCGAAAATTCAATCAACATTGGCCTGTTCTCACATAATTAAGTCGTTTTCTGCTGAAAATCCGATGAAAACGCTTAGAAAGTGTAATCGAAAGGCAATATAATGTCAAATAAAAATTCTTGTGATTGATTCCGGGCAATCGCTTTGGTCAATCCAGTGAAAACGCTGGCATGGGAACGGTTTTTCCCCCTTGGCGCTTGCTTTCGTCGGCCGCTTCCATGAACGCCATCACTTCGACCATTGCTTCCGCTTCGAGAGGCGGCTGTTTCGTTTTGAAGAACTTGACGATCTCCTGCATCAGGCCGTGATAGCTATGTCCGTCAACTGTCGTAATGGCTTTTGTCCCGAAAATCTTCGCTCCGTAGGAATGCTTGCCCTTGCGCGTTCCCCGGAACGTACCGATGCGCCCGCCTTCCCAGACGCCTACGACGAAATCGGTGTCCGGTGTCGAGACGCGGGAGACGGTTTGACATCCCTTCCCCATCGCCGCATAGAGAATTTCGACCCCATGCACACCGTACCAGAAGAGATCGGGGTGATGCGGCTCGATGCTGCACGGTGAGAAGGCGTCGCAGCCCAGGATGTCCCCTACCTTGTCGGGATCGGTGGCTTCGCGCACGCCTTTCCAAAAGCGCAGGCTCGATCCCCCGAACCACGGTACGCCCGCGCGTTTCGCCAAACGAGCGATCTCTACCGCGTCCTTGAAACTGCCCGCCATCGGCTTATCGACAAAAAACGGCAGGCCGGCGGCGATGACCGGTTTGGCCTGCTCGAGGTGAGGGCGTCCGTCCACGCTCTCGATCAGTATGCCGTCGACATGGCGGCAGAGTTCGGGAATGGAATCGTAAATCTTTACACCCCATTTGTCCTGGAGGTCCTGTGTGTACTTGTCCACCCGGTTTGCGCTGGAAGGGATATCGGGACTGCCTCCCTTGAACGCGGCGACGACTTTCACGCCCGGTACGTGATCCTTATGGTTGGGATCGTTCAACATGCTGGTGAATGCGATGACGTGCGAAGTGTCCAGCCCGATCATTCCCAGACGGATAACGTCCGATTCCTCACTCGCCCATGCGGAAAACGTCGGGATTGCAATCAATGCGGATAGAATGATTTTTAGTGATTTTACAGACATCGTTTTTTTTCTCCATTTCTGATTAATTCTAAAAGCGGATAACCAATAATTCTATTTAAGTAGAAGGAATGGTGAGGCTCGCTGCGCTTTGAGCCCACCCTACTTTGAGCCTACCCTACGGGATACACTATTTCATAGTAGGCAGGTGTTTGTAAAGCCGGGAGCGTTAAAAAGAAATGATCGGGTTGTCGGTTACGAACGGGGGGAATTCGAGCCGGGGGGGAGGAGGCGTCCTAACAGCAGAATCAGAATGGTGGCGGATAGCGGGGCACATGCGCCGATTGCGAAGAGCGAATCGATGCCGTAGAACCGCCCGATCGTTCCAAGCGTCACGGCGGTCAGCCCATACCCGCCGTCCATCATGCCGGTAATCAGCGCTACACCGCTTCCCCGCATCGCCGAAGGAGCCAGACTGTAGCCTAAAACCGCCACCGCCGGAAACGCGATCCCATGTCCGATCCCGCTCAATAGCCCCGCCCACAGTACCCCGGTTAAGCTGTGGCTGAAGTGAAGTGTTAGCAAACCCGCCGCATAGAAGAGAAATCCGGGAACTAATACCCGAACGGAACCATGCCGGTCCCCCCAGCGGCTCCCGATTACCCGGATAAGAACTCCGCTGAGTGAAAACGCCGTGAAGAACAGGCCGAACGATACAATCCCGCGCTCCCGTGCGATCGGGGCGATGAAAGCGGATATGGTGGAAAAAGAAGCGGACAATAATAATGCCAAGAGGCAGGCGAAACGGAAATTCACCGACCGAAGCAGCGTGAGCATCCCCCAGAGTTCGAAGCGTTCGGAATGATTGGAGCGTTTCGGAGCTTCCATTAAAGTGATCAAAAGGAATGAGGCCAATCCCAATCCGGCCAGCATCCAGAAAAACGATCCAAATCCCAATCGTTCAATAAGAATTTCACCTGAAATCGGCCCGATCAGGTTGGACGCCAGTCCGGACATTCCGTACATGGAGAGGGCTTCGTTCCGGCGGGATGAAGGCGCGGCTTGAGCGGCCAACGTAAAGAACGCCGTCATGTGCATCCCCCAGCCCACACCTTGCAGAAAACGAAGTACCCAGATCATCGGAGAGAGGCCGCCGTCCAGCAAAAAGAGAAAACCGAAACAGGGCAGAGCCTGAATGAGCGCCCCCGCCATCAAAACGGGTTTGACTCCGAAACGGTCCACCAACGATCCGATCACCGGACGCCCCAGCACGCCCGACACGGAAAAGAATCCCATGAACAATCCGATCGTTCCCGCCCCGCCGCCCCCATGTTCGATATACAGCGGGTACATGGCGTTATTGGAGAAGACGAAACTGGTGAGAAAATTGTAAACGAAGCCGATATAGAACGTCCTCGTGTAAAGACGTTCCGGATTTGTTTTATCCCGATGGACGGAACGGCCCGCATCCCCAACAGGTTGTTGAGATGCTTCGTGTTTTGTGTCGCCGCTCTGCTTCGGATAGAATGAATTTGACACGGGTAATAATGGAAACCTCTTCCAGTAGTTTGTCTAACAAATAAGGTCGGGTAGGATTGCCTAGGGCAGGCACAGGGGCCTGCCCCTATACGGTTTTGTTACCCGTCAAAATATGATGGACAGAATACTAGCCTGCATCGTGAAATCCTGTACCTTGTAACAAAGCAGGCTGGAAGCCTGTACTACAAAAGGTGGATAATTATTGCATCGATGAATCGTCCTGGCCCAATCGAACCAGCCGAGTCTCAAGTTCCTTCCCCGTCCGAACCGTCAGTGGATCGTACAAATCGGGACGCCGTGCCTGAATCCAGCGCCTCCCCGTGCACCGATCAAGCAGGGATGGGTCCAAATCCGCTGCGACCATCGCGTTGCTCGCGCTGCAGGTTTCAGTCAGAATGCGCCCGTAAGAGTCCAGGATCATCGCATTGCCAGTACGGATCTCATCGCCGTCGACGCCGACGCCGTTGCTGAAAATCAGAAACATCCCGTTATCGTGCGCGCGTGCGGGAAGCCACCGCATCAGCCATTCCCGCCCTTTCGGTCCACGAAATTCCGCTTCGATCGCCTGGGGATCGTTGTGCCGGTTGTCCCAGAGTTTTCGATCGACTAATCCCATTGCATGCGGACTTCGGGATTTGCACCCGCCGGTCTGATGCGGGGCCAGGAGGATTTCCGCACCCATAAGCGCCGTGATCCGGGCGTTTTCGATGAGGTTGTTATCGTAGCAGATCAATACACCCACCCGGCAGCCGTGGGGTGTGTCGAACACGGTGAACTCATCCCCGCAGGCGATGTGTGGATTGACGAAGGCGTGAATTTTCCGGTGTCGTTGGCAGGTTCCGTCCGGCATGGCCACGACATACGTGTTGTACAGTGTCCCATCGTCCGCTATTTCGATCAGCCCGGCCCCCACGGTCATCCCGTAATTCGTCGACAGGGCCAGCAGCGCTTGAGACGAGGGGCCGGCGGGAACGGGTTCGGCGAGGGCCGTCAATGAATCACGGTCCAGGTGACGCAGGTTCCAATAGCCGGTGATGCAGCATTCCGGAAACACGATTAGTTGTGTCTGCTGCGCCGAAGCCTCTTTCACGAACTGCTCGACAGTCTCCAGGTTGGACGCTCGATCCCCTGGCGCGGACTCGAATTGTACGGAAGCGGCACGAATATTCTTCATCGGATTATCTCAATCGATCGAGAATGGTACTCATCGCTTTGTAAAACCGTTCGTCTCCCGACCGATCGAATCGGGAAAAGAACATAGCTCGGAAGTGGATTCCGACAAAACAAAAAAGCAATTCAAGTGTAATTCACATTAAGGAAATATTTAAGATCGATCGGGATATTCCGGCGAGCCTATCGGTGTCATGCGAAAATAAAACTGATAGTTCTTCTTCTTTTCCTGAATTAATCCACATATACTATTTGCATGATCGAACAAACTGGTGTTTCAAATATCCTTTTGGTGGACGATCGCCCGGAAAACCTCATGGTGCTGGAAAGCCTGTTGGAGGCACCTGAACTCAATCTGGTGAAAGCCACGTCCGGCAAGGAAGCGTTGGAGCAGATGATCTCCACCGACTTCGCATTGGTTTTGCTTGACGTCCAAATGCCTGAGATGGACGGCTTCGAAGTCGCCCAAATCATGCGCGACAGCACAAAAACCCAGCACATCCCCATCATTTTCGTCACCGCCATCAGCAAAGATGATAAATTCATTTTTAAAGGATACGAGTCCGGCGCAGTCGATTACCTTTTCAAACCCGTCGAACCCGACATTTTAAGAAGTAAAGTCAATGTCTTCCTCGAACTTTATCAACAGAGAAAGAAACTGGAAAGTGAAATCCAGGAACGAAAAAGGATTGAGGAGGAATTGAAGGAAGCCAAACAAATCGCCGACCGGACCACTCAGGCGAAAAGCCAGTTTCTCGCCAACATGAGCCACGAAATTCGCACACCGATGAACGCCATCATCGGCATGACCGATTTGGCTCTGGATATGCCCCTCAACGACGAACTGAGGGAGTACCTGACGATCGTCAAATCCTCTTCGGACCTCCTTTTGACCCTCATCAACGACATTATCGACTTTTCTAAAATCGAAGCGGGCAAACTCGACCTCGAACACGCTGAATTCGACCTGCGCGAAACACTTCGCGATACGCTCCACTCCCTCGCAATCCGCGCCCATGATAAAAACCTTGAACTGCTGTCGTTCATCGCGCCTGACCTCCCCGACACACTGATCGGCGATTCCACACGCCTCCGTCAAATTATTATCAACCTGACCGGCAACGCGATCAAATTCACCAAACATGGCGAAATTAATCTTTACGTAGAACGGGAAGCGGAGACGGGCGATGGCATTATAATTCATTTCCAAGTCCGGGACACAGGCATCGGCATTCCAAAGGACAAGCAGGATCTGATCTTCCTGGAATTCGAACAAGCCGATCTCTCGACCACCCGAAATTTCGGGGGAACCGGACTCGGTCTTGCCATTTCGACGAAACTGACCGAAATGATGGGGGGCAGAATCTGGGTTGAAAGTTACAATTCTCACACCATTCCGGATCATAGCGGCGGCATGGGCAGCACCTTTCATTTCAACGCTGTCTTCGGCTGCCCCCAGGAAACCGCCACTCCAGAGAAGCCGGCCGTTTCCGAAACGCTCGGTGGAATCCCCGTTCTGATCGCCGACGATAATGAATCGCTTCGGAAAATCCTCTCCAGTTATCTAAGCCACTGGCAAATGAAACCCAGCCAAGCGGCACGCGAAGAAGAGATCATTCAAGCGTTGGATGCGGTCCATCAGTCGGGGAATCTCTGTCAGTTGCTTCTCCTGGATTCGAAATTACCGGGAATGGATGTGTGGAGTTTCACAGAATCGCTTCGACAACATCCTATCCATTCGGAAATTAAAATCGTCGCGCTGGTTCCACTCGGGGAAAAATTGGATCTGAATAAATGCCGCCAGCTGAATATTACGACCGTGTCAAAACCTATCTTCCAACCCGATCTTCTCAACGCCATTCAGACGGTGCTGGGTTTAACGGTTCGGGAAACTGGGATGGAAGACGCCATCTCATCTAAATCCACGACAGAACCGGGTAGGCGAATCCTTGTTGCGGAAGACAATCCCTTCAATCAGAAATTGGCAAGCAAACTCCTCGAAAAAAACGGCCATCACGTCACTATTGCCGAAACGGGAGCGAAAGCGCTTGAATGCCTCGAAACGGAACGATTCGACATCATCCTGATGGACGTACACATGCCGGAAATGGACGGCATGGAAGCCACGATTCGCATTCGGGAAAAAGAAAAACAGACCGGCGGCCATATCCCCATTCTGGCTGTCACGGCCAATGCGCTGAAAGGCGATATGGAGAGATGCCTGGAAGTCGGGATGGATGATTACGTCTCAAAGCCGATCGATGCGAAAATCGTTTTAAGGAAAATTCAGCAATTTACTCGAGGGGCTTCACCGGTTGCGGCCGTTCCGCCAACCGAAACCGATGAATCTGCCCCCTCCACATCGCCGATTTCCAATCCGGATTTCATTCTGGATCAAGTCGACGGGGAACTCGATCAACTGAAGGAGTTGACGGAAATGTTCTGGATCAACTCCCAGGAGATTATGGGGAACATCCATACGGCGGTCGATGGGCGGGATTTCGATGCTTTACGAATGGCGGCGCACAGTTTGAAAGGTGTGGTCGCTTTCTATCAGGCGGAGAGAGCGCGTGAAATCGCCTTGCGCTTGGAGATGATGGGCCGCAATCGCGAATCCCAACATCTCGACGAAACCTGGGTGGAACTCGTGGAGGAAATGGACAAGTTGAAAGTTGAAATGCGGCGGCTCGGCTGGGTGGATGATTGAACCTGAAGGCAGCAGTTGGCTATTGATGAGCGAAACGAAATAGCAAAAACTCAAAACTCGAGGAATTTACAACAACATCTCGGTCGGATAAAACTCAAAATTACATACAAAAAATTGAGTGAGATTAATCCTGCTTTCACTTTCTTTCCGAGTGCGGCTGTGAATTGTAATATATTGTAAAATGAAATAAGCTCGGCAGTCGTTTTTATTTTTGATCAGTGATTTGGAATTCGTTTCCAATTTCGTTCCATCGAGGATTGACGGGTTTGTCATTTAATACCGTTTGCAGCGAACGATTCGGGGAATAGACCGAACAATTGACGATCGGCTGACCTTCTAAAACCACATCCAACTTACTATCGTTCCATGAGAAAATTGAATACACTTTGGAGAGAGAATCCAGCACGACTTGCCGGTCGCGTCGAAGATAACTCCCGCCAATCACAAAACCACGCTGGATGGAGTCGAAACCTTCAGCCGCGTTCGCCGGGCGGGTGAATCCAAAGAGATAGGCGTCCGTATCCCATCCTTGAATGACCTTATTACTATTTCGATGCATTCGCCTGCCATCCGCTCGGAGATTCAAAAAGACTTCCGTTGTTTGTTCATCGTCGACGATCTTCACGCCAAGCATTTCATCGCCTTGCATCAAACTTAATTCCGGTTTCAAGTTTTGGCTGGAAGGATTGAGCGGAAGAATGGCGGTTATAAACTTGGCTTCCTGTTTTTTTTCCTCAGGCGTCATGGCTAAATACGCCACTTCGGTATCGGGGTCGTGATCTTTCAATCCTTTCTTTCTTACAAACGTTTTATTTTCTGGATAGAGGAATTGAACGGTGGTGCGCGAACGATCGCCGTTGGATAGATGAATACTCTCGCCATCCTCCAATGCGTCACCTTCGTAATGGAGCAGCCATTCTAACTGAGCGGGTTCGTGTGTTCTGATATCATCGACGATCAGAATGACATCATCGATCCAAAGGAAATGCCGATAGTTTCGCGAACATTTCCAGGACGCCGGGCCGGTGACATCGGCAAGCGCGTATTTGATCCCGGAGGAATCCATGAGATGAAGAACTTGACCGGGATGCGTCACACCACGGTCTCCCCGCGCCACATCTTCTGGATTCTGCCCTTCGCCATCGAACAGGATGACGTTATGCGCTTTGCTGTGGCGGTAGTAAGTTGAATATTCCCGGCGGCTGTACGAGCAGTTTCCCGAATCGATAATCAACGGTTTTCCACAATGAAAAAGGATGAACGATCCCGCGTCGGGATGGGCGTGATTCCATGCAAAACCCGATTTGATGGCGAGCATCGTGGCGTCATCCTCCCAGGACGACCTCATCATGCACCATCCGATATCGGGATAAATCATCGACGACGCCAGGTCCTCTGGCGGTTTGTTTTGGGTCTGAACGTCTTGATAGACCAAACCGATTGGATCGCTCAATCCCCAATCAGTTCGTGTGAGATACCAGGAGTACGCAGGCGTGTCGAATCCATTGGCCTTCAATAATTGCAGTGTCCTGGCGCCGGTGCTCCTTAAACTGCTGTCTCCGAAATTGACGGAAAGAATCGAATCGGAAGTCGGGTAGGCCGTGTGAATAAAAAAGTCGCCCACTTTTTCCAAGAGCGGAATTTGCGGATTCGATGCGTTGGGGAAAACGTTGGAATAGGCGAGATGGAAATTCAAATATTCGAATAGTGCGTAATTGGCATAAGAAACGCTTTCATAAAACGCTCCCTGCCGATCGAAATTCGGACTTTTGTTCTGCAGTTTGTTTCCTTGATACATGAACCATTCAGGGAAGGAATCATGGATTTGATCGACCCATTCATCGGCATCCGGATGGTCTCCAAGGACTGATAGCGAGGCGACTCCAGCCATCGCGACGCAGACACTCCACCAGTTGTGCCCCATCGAATCCAGCGCGTGTATTCTTCGTTCAGGAAGGAGCCAATCATCCAGTGTCGGCAGGATTCCAAGTCGGACGATTGCGTTGGTGATACGCTTACGGTCCGATTCCGTTAAATAATCATGGATGCTGTCGTAACCGACGGCGTAACCGAAACAGAACCGGGCGGTGTTCAATTCGGAGTGCCAGGGAGGATCGTGATGAGCATCACCGGCCCAGCGTTTCAACTGGGAGAAATGCAGCATGGCTTGCCGCAGTTTTTTCGCATACTTCTCATCGCCTGTGATTTGGTAGGCCAAGCCAAGCGTTGCCCCCATTTGACTGATCTGGTTGCTGGGACGTCTGTAATTTCCATGCT
Source organism: uncultured bacterium (assembly GCA_964606645.1). Lineage (GTDB taxonomy): Bacteria > Hinthialibacterota > Hinthialibacteria > Hinthialibacterales > Hinthialibacteraceae > CAZSIZ01. Next base: position 40,566 of record CAZSIZ010000003.1, on the reverse strand, counting down.
GACCGCCTCCGGATTCGGCGTATTCAAGCGTGACTAGTTTGTCTTCGACGTTTCGATCCGCGCGGTCTAACAGGCGCTTCCACGCTTTTTGGGTCTCTTTATCCTGAGATAACTTTTCTTTGAAAACCTTGATTCTTTCCTGTGTGTAATAAAGCCTGGGAAAGGTTGAGGTCCAGGTGGGTTTGGATTCGGAGGATCGGTCGGAACGTGCCATACTATGATGACATAGAATCAATCCCGCGAAAATCGAAGCAATCAATACAACGCTCAAGCAGTGGATTTTTTTTAGGTGAGAGTTCAACATATTCGATGTTCCTCCTCATACTGTGAATTTACGTGATTCTTCAATGTTGTCGATGAAGATAGCAAATGTCAACGTTGAATCGGAAATGGGTTGCCGATCCGAAATGATTTTTCGGGAACACGGATGATGCCAATGGTGTGATCGTTCAAAGTGTCGGGTTTGGAGTTTTACCGATAGCCGATGTATGGTTTGGAGTATTGATTCCAACCGATAACGCTTTCGAAGGCGCGACGCGAAAATTTTTGTCAGAATCAGGATACCCCGGATGGAAGGATATTCAGGATGTTTGAAAAAATATCTTTATCCTGTTCATCCTTAAATCCAGACCATCCAGGAAACGAAGTGCTGGAACAGCATTCTGATAAAAAAGGATGATAGAAAGACTGTATCGAAAAAGATAATATTGTCTGGGTCGGGATTAGACGATGTAGTTGAGGAATAGGTCGCCAATCAGGCCTCGCGAACCGTTTTGGCGTGAGTAATGAGAGATCGCCGATAACCGATTGCCGGAGATGTTCTGGTTCTGCTCTTTTCGTTCGAGCGATATCGAGCGGATGCCCTGTTCGATCAGGGTGACTAATTCGTTGTCTTGGGAGATTCCATCGCGGTTCTCGTCGGCAAAGAGCCGCAATCGATCGAAAATCGCGTCTTTCGAATCGATCTGCCCATCGCCGTTCTCGTCGAACTTGCTTAGTTCATCGAATCCATCGGCGGCTCCATGATGTTCGCCGAAGAGTTCCTTCCCGCTGTCGATTTGGCCATTTGCGTTCCGGTCGAGAGCGAGAAACGCGTCGCCGCCGTAAGTGAATGCCGTTTGCTTGCGCTGGCCGCTGCCCGCAAGATCGAACAGCACCCCCTCCTCGACGCGTGTTATTTCCAGCCCGTCATCGTCCAGATCGAATACGAGGGGATCGCCTTGCCGCATCTCGGCCTGGATGATTTCTTCATTTGTCGTTAAGACTTGAATACGCCGAACGGTTCGATCGTCACCGCTGGAAACCTGTTGGGAAACGCGTGCTTCGATTTCGGCGCGGTAATGTTCACTGATTTGAGTGGAAATATCGATGGATGAAGAAGCGGATTCCTGTTGTGACCGATTCAGGTAGGCGTCGATTCGGGCGAGAAAATCATTGAACGTCTCTTTATCTTCGGAAAAGAGACGAATCAGTTCCACATACGCCTGAAGGTCCGACGCTGATGATAAACGAATACTGGCGGAGCCGGGTAAAGCGGAAGGAATTTCCGCACTTCCCGATGCCGGTATGAACTGACGAAACTGACTGAATAGGGTTTCCAATTGATCCGATGATAGCGTGTCAGTGGTTGTTTCGATGGAATCGTCAGCATCCAGATTTTCCCGTGAAACCAGCTCGATCGACTGCTGGGAGAGGGTGATACGGTCCCGGCTGGTGGCTCGAATCTCTTCTCTGACTGGATTGACTGCTTCCCGCTGATTTTGGGTATTCGCAGAATCCGGATCACCACGCGCTGGCTGGTTTCGATTCTCGTTCTGGATCGCACCAAACTCGGACTGCTGTGCTTGAAGGATGGGTAATATACGGGGAGAGAGCATTATGATACCGCCCACAACTCAACAAAATGAAAAGATTATCGCAAAAACACCATTTCCGGCTTTCGTCCTTTTTATCGGCCAATGAAATGTTTTCTTTAATAAAAATTTAGTTCAATTTGAGGAACCTTCGATAATTCTAAATGGAGTATTGATTCTTTGGGATGATTATGAATTGGCGTACTAAGCAAGGATAGAAATATGATGGTCTATAACCTCTGTCGATCAAGCCGGTTAGAGTTTTTCGATCCAGCGAGGTGTAAAAATATCTGACAAAATCAAATATGTTATATAGTATTATCAATCCCCCTAAATGTATTGTTTCAGATTCTCGTTTCATCTGGGTTATTTCGACTTAACACGTCAGGAGAACCTCATGAATTCAACACTCGTTCAGGTAACAGGCTTTCCATTGTGCCTCAAGTCAAGGTTGGTTTTCGTTTCGATTCTGGTCCTGTTTTCAGCGCTGGTTCACAATGACGCCGCTTCGATCCAACCGCTGACTGTAGAGTATTTAGGAAATTACTCAGGTGAAGCGGATACGATCGCAGTCGAAAATATTCTGTATGCGGAGCCATACTATGTACTGATAGGGCGGGAGGAGAGAAAGCGAATCATCCGCTATTTTGAGGCCAGCCAGGGCGAATTGCTCGAAGCGTTTTCGATTCATCTTGATGACGGACAATCGAATTTATCTGAAAGTCTTGTTATGCGGGGAGGCCTGTCGAACGACAATATCACCGTTTTGCTTTACCAAGGTGATGACGCTCTCGAATACATCGTTATCGATCATGCGAAAACTCAACAAGTGACCTATCGTGGAACGATCCCGAATATTGGGAAAGTGAGGGAGAAGGCCTTGGAGGGAGAGACGATCTATATGGTGGCTGACGGGGACATTTCGGAATTGGTCGTACAACCCATCGCCGGGGAAACATCCCGATACCCCATTCCTGAAGATGTCCGGATCAATAACTTAGAAATCATGGATGGTAATTTCTATTATTCGAATGGACGAGGCACGCCCTTTATGACTTCCGGGTGGATTTCAAACAGTAACGAACTCGTGCTTTCAGAGAATCGTTGGCTTGACAGCCCTAGAAATCCTTATTTTTTTAGTATCAAAAATGCCTCAAAACTACTGCTCATTACGATGGGCTTTTCGCACTTGAAAATGGAAGCCGTTTTGACGGATTGGAGCCAGCGGGACCAACCGAAAATAATTCAGAAATTCAATTGTGGATTCGGGAGTAATACCATTGCGGCGATGTTCGATTCGCTGATTGCATTGCCCAACCCAGACGATCCTGAGAATGCGCTTGACCTCTATCAGAAAATCGGACCTGCCTACGAGAAGGCGTCAACGATTTCTTATCCTGTATGGAGATTCGCCTTGGGGCCGGAGTTTTTGATTCACAGCAACCAATCTTCAGTTGGGGCTTACGATATCCGCGATCCGAAGAATCCCCGGCAGGTTGCGGTCTCCGCGAAAACGTCATTCCAACCTGGCGGGATTGCCGCGAATGGGCAATACATTTATTCCAAATATAAGGATGAGAACGGTAGAAACATTTTGCTGACGCTGGATGGGGCTGTTCCTTCCGATATCAAAGAAGTGGATCGAATCGTTCTGCCGGAAGAACGATACACTTACATCGAGGCCCATCATTCTTTGGTCGGAATCTTCTCAAACACGGATAGGACGTTTTACGAAATTTTGGACAATGGCTTGGTCGGACCGCCTGTCGTTTTACCCTTTCTTCCGACCGATGATGAAAATTTCTCTCTCTTCGGGCCAATCGTGTGGAATCGCGATCTGTTTATCGTGGCAATGTCCTATCAAGGGCATGACGTTTCCAGGACGGATCTTTGGATATTCTCCCGTTCCGGTTCGGTCATTTCTTCTGTGCCTGAAGCAAAAATTGAAATCCAAAAAAATTCCACTCGCCTATGCCTGAGCGGAGATCATTTATATTTTTCAAAAACCGAATCGGTGAGAGACTACTCGGAAGACACCCCTCCCTTTAAATATTATGATTATCTTTTCCTCTATTCATTGGAGAATCCACAGCAGCCTCTCTTACTCTCTCAGGTTGAAGTGAATCAAGGAGAAGATTCTCTGTCGTTCATCGATCTCGCGGTTCATGACGGCATGCTCGGTTACGCCGGATGGGATCGATCGGGCATCGTCGATTTTCGCGACCCGAAGAATCCCGTTCCCTACAAGCCCGTCCCATTCCCCAAGGCCTGGTATGGATTCTGGTATCAGAATGTGTTGGGATTGGTGAATTCGGACACCATTGTTTTCTATCAAGTCGATCCGGAAGGAAATTCCGTTGAATGTGCCCGGATACCATCAAGCGGCGGCAGCGTTAGCGGGGGGACGGCGCTTTCTGGGAACCGCTTGTACAAGTCGAGAAGCAAATTCGGCCTGGATGTCTTCGATCTGATACTTGATTCAACGGACGTCCTTCATTGGGCCGACCATTGACTCGCTCCCTTTTTCATCTTCGTTCCTCTTCGTCTTTTCGACTCTATTCTTCTCCATTTCATATCTATATTCAACTTCTGAGGCTGAAAGTACATAGCCAATTTTACTTTTTCGGTTTACGATTTGTTTTTATGAGAAAAAACACGAATAATATCGGGAAATCATCGTTTAAATGAATATTGGCTTGCAGGTGACTCTATTTTGATTCGACGGCCCCAACACTTGATGATGAGTACGATACAGAGAGCGGCCCGATTGACGCTCTTTGCAGGCATCCTTCTGTTTCTGACCGGGGAGACCGTTCGTCACGCGAATGGACAGCCGGTTGGATATATCTCTTCAATCACTGAAAACTACTATGAGGAATGGGAACGGGGGGAATACCGCAAGGCGCTCGAAACCCAGAAGCAGCTGATGGAATCCAGGCCGGAACTGCTGAACTCACGCATCTACCGGTACGTTCGGTGGATATCGGATCGCTCTGAACTGCGTTTCGCTATCGGTGAAGTGGACGATGCCATAACAGACTTGGAGTGGGTCGTCGAAAGCAATCCGGAGCCTGCGTTTCTGCTGCGCCTCGCTCAGCGTTACCGGGATCGGGGGCGATTGGATGATTACAAGGAAACACTTGAGCGGGCCGTCTTGGAAAACAACCGATGGCGTTACCACACCCAGGAATACAATCTATTGGCTATTGCAAGGATCGCGGAATTACGGGGTGAAAATCCAAAACAACTGCTGGCTACGATTTATACTGTGCTGATGGAACAGGCTCCTACGTTCGCGCCGGGATACAGTGGAGCGGGCGGCCTTTCGCTTCGGCATAAAGCGTACGATCTGGCCGAAAAATATTACACCAGCGCGCTCAACTTGAAGCCGAATAACCAGGAGGCGCTGGCGGGATTGGCCGAGTGTTACTGGAAAGCGAGCGACCCCCGCGTTCAGGAACCGTTGACGAAACTCCTCGAACTCAATCCGAATTCGTTCAAGGGAATATCCATTCAAGCGGAACTTTTACTGGAAAGCGGGGAAATGGACGAAGCGTTGGAGATCACGAACCGGGCGCTGACGGTCAATCCCCATTATATCCCCCTGCGTTCTCTGCAAACGGCGGCGTATTTTCTGAACGGTGATTCAGACGAAATGAAACGCATTCAGGAGGACACGATCCAGTTCAATCCCCACGCTTCCGGCGTCTTTCGGGTTCCAGGCCGTATCGCGTCGAGGAATTACCGTTTTGAAGAAGGGGTCGAATTTCAACGCCGGGCATTGCTTGCCAATCCAGACGACAACGAAGCGCGAACCTTGCTGGCGCTCGATCTGCTCCGGCTCGGAGAGGAAGACGAAGGCCGCCAGTTGTTGGAAACGGCGTTCAAGGCGGATCCATATAACGTTCATGTCTACAACATGCTCAAACTGCTGGATTCGCTTGAGACGTTTGCCCAAGTGGAGCGGGGACCGTTTGTGCTGCGCCTGCCTTCCTCCGAAAAGGATGTTATCGCCGAGGACGCGCTGAACCTGCTGATGGAAGCCTACGAGACCTATCAAGAGAAATACGATATCCAACTCAAAACGCCCGTCCACATTCAAATATTCGACGATCACGACGATTTCATGGTGCGTTCTCTGGGGCTGCCCGGCAACACCGGGTTTCTCGGAATCTGCTTCGGGCGGCTGGTCACGATGGATTCACCCTCGGCCCGACTCAAGGAGACCGCGAACTGGCGGTCGGTGCTCTGGCACGAATTCGTCCATGCGATCACGCTGCAAAAAACGAACAACCTCATGCCGCGCTGGCTTTCCGAGGGCATTTCCGTTTACGAAGAGACCCAGCGCTTACCGGCCTGGGGGCAGACGATGGACATCCAGTATAAAACCATCCTGGATTTGAAATCGCCGCCCGGCCTGACGGAGTTGGAACGTTTCTTTACCCAGCCCAAAACTCCGCAGCACCTCATGTTGGGCTATCTGCTGGCTGCGGAGTTCGTCGAGTTTTACATCGACACTTACGGGATCGAAGCGATGCGGGAAGCGCTGGATCGAATTGGCAAAGGAGAGAAAGCCAACGAATCCTTGGCACAGGCCAGCGACTCATCGGTGGAGAAAATCGACCAGACATTCAAAAAACACCTGGGTGAGCGGCTATCCGCCTATCGAAACCTTCCGGCGGTTCAATCGAAACCGGATGGCGCGTCGAATCTCCTGGAGCGGATTTTTAAAAAAACCGAAACCAACGAACGGTGGATCGAGCGATCTTCACCATTCACCGACGCGATGCGCGAAGGGATGAAACACGTTTCCGAAGAACGCTGGGAAGAGGCTGAACATGCGCTCCAGACCGCTCATGAATTGTTCCCCGATTACCAGGGCGAAGACGCGCCCCTCCGGCAACTCGCACAGGTGTACGAGCGTTGGGGAAAACGGGATCGTGTGATTGAGACTTTGAAACGGATTACCGAATGGGACGCGACGGCGCTTTCCGAGTGCCGCCGGTTGCTTACACTGTTAAGCGAAGATCGCGATTGGAAAGAGATCGCCAACGTGGCCGATCTGGCGCTGGGGATCGATCCATTCGATACGGGGCTGAGAAAAACCTTGGCCGAAAGTTATCTTCACAGCGATAAAAGCGTTGAAGCGTTATCCATCGTGCGGCAGCTGACCGAACTCGATCCCTCCCGCCGGATGGAACACCGCCTGCAAGCCATTGAGATTTTGATTCAACTGAAACGATGGAACGAGGCGAAATCCGATACGATCCAACTGCTGGAGGAGTTCCCTCATTTCTGGGATGCGCAGCGTTTGCTGCTGACGATCGTCGAACGGGATGATAAACTCAATTGATATGAACCGACTGATTCGAACGCTCGTTTTTATTCTATTCCTGACAGCAATCGAGATGCTGCCGCAGGATGCTTCCGCGCAATACTGGGGGCGAAGAGGCCGCGATTACCAAGCGCCCGAACGGGATATCTTCCCCGGCAACGCTTTTAGTTTCTGCCGGATGGCCTACAAAAGCCTGGGCAGGCGGGAGGGGGGCCTATTCGGCGGGGGTGGTGGAAGGCGCGGGGGCTGGGGGAGCTGGCGGACCGACTACCCGGAATCCGACCTGAATTTCCCTCTACGCCTGTCGGAACTGACCACGATCGAGATCAACCGCACCAAGGACGGACGGATCAAACACGTCTGCGTCGATCTGCTGGACGAAGACCTCTATCACTATCCCTTCGCTTATATGCTGGAAGTGGGGGGATTGTTTTTTTCGGAGGATGAGGCGGCCCAACTTCGGGACTACCTTCTACGGGGCGGTTTTTTGATGGTGGACGATTTCTGGGGATCGGGAGCCTGGGCGAACTGGGAATACGAATTCAGCAAAGTCTTCCCGCCGGACGAATATCCAATGATCGATATCCCCCTGGATCACGAAATCTTTCACATCGTCTTCGACATCGAAGAAGTGCCCCAAATCCCCGGCATAGGATATTGGTACGGGACGGGCGGGGGAACGTCCGAACGTGGCGAGGACAGCCGAATCCCCAGTTGCAAAGGCGTGTTCGATAAAAAAGGGCGGTTAATGGCGGTGGTCCTGCATAACACCGACCTGGGAGACGGCTGGGAAGAAGAAGCCCGGAACCCGATCTATTTCGATGAATTTTCAAAGAAAAAGGCGTACCCTCTAGGAATCAATATCGTCGTGTATGCCATGACGCATTAAAGCAGGGTCTAGGGTTTAGGGGTTAGGGTCTTGTACCATCAATCACAAAACGGTCACAAAAGACCCTAAACCCTAGATCCTATACCCTAATCTACGAGGTTGACGTGCAGAACGAAACGCAAACGATGCAAACTCCATCCGAAGAAGAGGCGTTGAATAAACTGCGTGACGGACGCGAACGCCTGCTTGAAGAATTGCGCCGGTCCATCGTCGGCCAGGACGAAGTCATCGAGCAGATGCTGATCGTTCTCTTCACCGGCAGCCACGCGTTGATCACCGGTGCGCCCGGCCTGGCCAAAACCCGGCTGATCCGGTCGATCGCCCAGATCGTGGACCTGAAATTCAAGCGCATCCAGTTCACACCCGACTTGATGCCGTCCGACATCATCGGAACGGAAATCATCGACGAAGACCGCGCCACGGGACACCGGGAAATGCGCTTTATCCCCGGCCCCGTTTTCACAAATATTCTCCTCGCCGACGAAATCAACCGCACGCCGCCTAAGACTCAGGCGGCCTTGCTGGAAGCGATGGAAGAGAAGCAGGTTACGGTGGCGGGAGAAGTTCGACCATTGGATCAGCCGTTTTACGTCTTCGCCACCCAAAATCCCATCGAACTGGAAGGGACCTACCCGCTGCCCGAAGCGCAGCTGGACCGATTCATGTTCAACATCGACATCGATTATCTGAGTGAAGACGACGAACTGGAGGTGGTCACTCAGACGACCGCCGTCCAGGACTTTCAGTTGAACCCGGTTTTCACCGGCGGCGATATGCTTGAATTCGCTCGGCTGGTGCGGATGGTTCCGATCGCCGAACCGGTCGCCCGGTACGCCGTGCAGCTGGTTCAAACCAGCCGCCCGTCGGAACCGGACCCGCCGGAGTTCGTGCGCAATTGGGTCGGCTGGGGAGCGGGGACTCGCGGCTCTCAAAATCTGATCCTGGCGGCGAAAGCCCGCGCGCTGCTGGAAGGCCGCTATCACGTTTCCTGCGCCGATATCCGTGCTGTGGCCGCGCCGGTGCTGCGCCATCGCATTCTGATCAATTTCCGCGCCGAGGCGGATCATGTCAGTGTTGAGAATATTATTGACCGTCTTTTGGAATGCGTGCCGCAGCCGACATCGGGATTGAGTTAGGGCCTTATCTGTAAAATTGGTTAAAACAGAGTTTAGGGTCTATTGGTCTAAAAAAGTTATTGTGAAATCGATACGCTTTTGCATTTTTACCCTCACCCTAACCCTCTCCCAGAGGGAGAGGGGATTAGTCGCGGATTATTGATTTTGCGACCGTTTTGCGTTCAATTTGACTGATAAGGGACTAATAACTGAAAACTGAAAACTGCTTGGCGGTGAGTTATGCAGAATGCGTTGCAAGGGCTTGATCCGGCTCAACTGATCCGTATTGCGGATTTGCAGTTGTTGGCCCGGTCCGTGGTTCGCGGATTCATGACCGGGCTGCATCGAAGTCCCTTTTTCGGATCGTCCGTCGAGTTCGCCCAATACCGCCCCTACGCCCAAAGCGACGACCCCCGATTTATCGACTGGCCGCTCTACGCCCGCACCGACCGGCTTCACGTCAAGCAGTTTCAAGACGAAACCAATCTGCGGTGTTTGCTACTGCTGGATTGCAGCGCGTCGATGAATTACGCATCCGGTGAAGTGCCGAAATTTACGTATGCCCGGATGCTGACCGCCTGCCTGGCAACGATTCTCGCACAGCAAAAAGACGCCGTGGGACTGCTGGGATTCCACGAGGACCGCTATGTTTATATCCCCCCACGGAACACTCCCAGCCACTTTCGACGACTCATGGTTGAACTCGCCAATCTGAAGGCGGAGAGACAAACGGACTTAAACAAAGCGCTGCACGATCTGGGCGATCTCTTGAAACCACGGGGATTGGTCGTGTTGATTTCCGATCTGCTGCACCCCGCCGAAGGGATCGCCGAGCGCTTGAAACTCGTGCGCGCCCGAAAACAGGATGTGCTGGTCATGCAGATCAGCGATATCGCGGAACAGACATTTCCGTTCGACCGCACCGTGACCCTGGTGGATTTGGAAGATTCGCGGGAACAATACGTCACGCCGGACGCGGTCCGGAAACAATATCTGGAAAACCGCGACAACCATTTTTCCGCCATTCGTCAAACCTGTCTGACGGCGGATATCGACTATGGCGAGTTCGTGACGAACGAACCTTTGGACCGGGCGCTGCATCTCTTTATCCAGCACCGAAACCGGATGCTGCGCGCAGCCGGGACGAAACGTAATCGGCCATCCGACGGAGGGTGGTGATGGGATTCTCTTTACTCGCTCCATTATTTCTTGGCGGCCTTTCCCTGCTTGCCGTTCCCTGGATTCTCCATCAAATCCGGCGGCCCGAACGTGAGCCGGTCGATTTCAGCAGCCTGATGTTCGTGCCGGACATCAAGCGGGAAGTGATCGAGCGGCGGCGCATTCAGCACATCTTGCTGATGCTGCTTCGAATGCTGGTTTTGCTGCTCATCGCGCTTGCGTTCACGCGCCCCGCCTGGCTTTCGGCCATTCAGCCCGATATCCCCGAAGGATCGGCCCTGCATTTAATTCTTCTCGACACGTCGTACAGCATGGGCACGGCCGGGCGTTTTGAGAACGCGAAGGACCAGGCGTTGCGCATTCTGGACGACGTTCGATCCGGCGACAAGGTTGGGGTCATTGGATTTTCGCAGCAAGCAACGATCCTGGCTCCTCTATGGAGTGCTGATGATTCTCAAGCGGGCAGCCAAAGCCGCGCGCGTGAAGCCATCCAAAACGCGAATCTCACCGAAGAGGGGACCGCGTACCTGCCGGTTTTACAGAAAGCGCAGGCGATGTTGGCCGCTTATGACAAAGGCGGGCGCGAAACCGTTCAACAAGTGATTCATCTTGTCTCCGACTTTCAGCAAGCGGGGATGCCTTCGTCGCATACTGGATGGAAACTGCCTTCACGGATTGAACTCGATCTTGTGGATGTGGAAACCGAAGCAACCGATAACTACGCCATTGTCGAGTCGAACATCCGTTCCGAGAAAAACGGCGTCGTTCGGCTGAGGGCGAAAATCCGCAACGAATCGCTGGATTCCACACGTTCCCGAAACGTTACGCTTCATATCGATGGGCAGGATACGGCGGCTCGGACTCTGAGCGTTAAACCGGGGAACGCATCGCAGATTTCATTTCAAATCCCCCACACAACGGGGCAATCGATTCAAGGGTGGTTGCAGCTGGATGACGATGATTTGCAGATTGATAACCGGCGCTATTTCACTTGGACTTCTCCCCGCAAAAAACAGGTGATTATCGTTTCGGATGCGCCGCCTGGTGAACGATGGCCCGCTACGTGGTTTCTTACTCAGGCGATCCAGTCGGCCTCCAAGCGTCTGTTGACCGTTCGGCGAATCGGTTCAGGTGATTTAGTGCAAACGCTTCAATCGGCTGAGGGGCCGCCCGATATTCTGATTCTCTGTGACTGTCAAACGCTTTCGCCCTCACTGTCAGAGGCCCTAATCTCCTACATACGTCAGGGAGGGAACGCCGTTCTGGCGTTGAACGAATCGACGATTACGCCCTCTGTCGATACCGCTTTGTTTGAACCGTTGGGATTCCATGCAGGGGATCTCCGATATACCGCCAGGGTAGAAAATCAATTCAACTTGTTGTCCTGGATTGATTTCGAGCATCCGGTTTTTCTTCCATTTCAGGGTGCGCAGTATAATGATTTTTCCACGATTCGTTTTTTCAATTACATCCGGCTGGAGTCGATATCGAATGGACCGGATGATCCCAATTTGAATGTAAAAACACTTGCACGGTTTGAGGAGGAATCCCTGGATGAGGGCGCACCCGCCATTCTCGACATTCGCTATCATCAGGGGAGGGCGATCGTCTGGGCGTTTACGCCGAATTTGGATTGGAGCGATCTGCCGAAGAATCCCAAATTTCTCCCACTCGTTTTTGAAACGCTGGCTTATCTCGGAGGAAGCGGGACAATCATCGAGGAACGAAAAACCGGGGACCGACTGATTCCTCCCGCAATCACAAGTCGAAGCGACGGCCATTGGCTCATTCAGCGGCCGGGGGAAACGGCGTTGACGCCTTTCGAGCCGGATACGATGCGCTTGGAACATGCCGGTTTTCTCCAGTGGCAAAGCGCCGATCCGGCACAGCGAACCTTCATCGAAGCAGTCAACATCCGAACGGAGGAATCGAATCCAGCGCGAATTCCGCTCGACGAATTTCGATGGAAATTCCATTCAACACTTGCCGCTGTGGGAGAATCGCCGATTCGTCAGCCTCTTTCACCCAACACCGAATCGGCACTCGTTCGTGAATACGGCCGCTTCGTCATCGGGTTGTTGACGTTGCTATTTGCCGTTGAAATTTGGTACGCATCGTCGCTTTCACGGAGACGGGAAGCCTGACCGAAAACGCAGAGAAAGGAGCGAACACCATGCCACGCGAATACCGCTCACCGAAATTAAACGCCAAAATACGCCAAGTGGCGAATCAGTACTCGTGTGTCCAATCGTTGCGGATTTGGGTTCGTTTCGGCTTGGTGACACTGGGATTCGTTTTTCTGTTTTCGCTTTTATTGTTTCTTTTTCAGGCGTTGGGTCTGTCTCGCGGATGGCTTATCGTCTCGTTCGTTCTTGCGGAATCCGTCGCATGGTGGCGTTGCGTTTACTGCCCGTTGAAACGGTCGGTGACCTTGCAGCAGATCGCGCTTTACATGGAAGAAAAGCATCCCGAATTGGACAACCGATTGGTGAGCGCGATGGATTTCCGGGAAAACCGGAACACCACTTGCTCGCAGTGGATGCTGGAACAATTCTTCGAAGAGACGGAATCGTTAACCCGTCAATTTTCGTTTTCCGAATTGCTGGATACGGATCAGATCGTCAAATTGTTTCTGGCGTCCACCGCAATTTTTGCGATTGCGCTGGCCGTCATCCTCGGATGTTACACGTTCTGGATGCCCGGTTCATCCCTGTTCTTCGATTCGTACAAGGGAATCACCGGTCTTATCCCTTCCTTCACCGTTGAGCCGGGATCGGTCCGTTTAAGGCGCGGAGATAACCAAATCGTGATGGCGAAAAACGTTGCGGATGGCGTGAGCGCTTCGATCCGTTATCGTGAAGGAGACGGCGCGTGGCAAACGAAACCGATGGAACCCAGTTTGTCCAGCCAGGTCTACTACCACTCATTCACGAACCTGCAAAACAGCATTCAATACCAGGTTCTAGCCGGAACTACCCGGTCGGACAGTTACACGCTGTCCGTGTGGCTCCCCCCGCACATTGAGGCGATCGATTTGATCTATCATTACCCGCCGTATCTTGGAATGGATGTCAGAGAAGTGCCCAACGGCGGGGAAATCACCGCGCTGGAGGGCACGCGGATCGAAATCGCGGTGCGCTCGAATAAGAAACTACAAAAAGCGGAAATTATTCTGGAAAGCGGTGAACGGATCGCTCTGCAGGAAAGGTCCGACTCGCTGTGGCGGGGAGAACTGACTGTTACCCGCAACGATACTTACTCCATCCACATTCAAGACCTGGAGGGTGAAAGCGCGGAATACAATCCTCAGTACAGCATCCAAGTGCAGACGGATGAACCGCCGGAAGCGAAACTCTTATTCCCTAACCGGGATTACGAAGTCAATCTCCTGGCTGAAGTGCCCTTCGAGTTTCAAGTTACCGACGATTTCGGTATTACGTCGTATGGTATTCAGTATCAGGCTGCCGGTGAGGAGACGGTTCGCGTTCCGCTCTATTCGGGTGGTCATGCGATTAAAGAAGCGACGACGAATTGGCTGCTAGCGCTCGAAACGCTGGACCTCGAAGAGAACGATCTGATCGCATGGACCATCTGGGCCGAAGACGCCAAGCCGGACCGGGATGATTTTGAAATTCTGGGCGATCCGTATTTTCTGGAAGTCCGCCCGTTCCGCCGCTTCTTTCAGGAAGCCGTCTCCAACCAAGGGGGGCAACAGCAAAATAATTCCGGTCAACAGGGTGGGGAGCGTTCGGATGCGGCCAGCCAAAAGCAAATTCTGATTGCGACGTGGAACTTGCGGCGCGATTCCAACGGCATGAGTGAAGATGAATACGAAGAGAAACGGGCCGCGCTGGAAGAAGCGCAGCGCGGCTTGGTCGAGAAATTCTCAACCGGGGACGCTGCTCAAGGTCCTGAAGCCTCGATCGAACTTCCCCGTTTGCTTCTTGCCATGAATCAGGCTGTGGACGCTTTGCGAGAAGCCGTGTGGCCCGAACCGGCCGGGCCATTGTCCCAGGCGGCGGTTCACGAACAGAACGCTTACCAGTCGATTCTGCGGATGCGGCCCAGGGAGAGCCAAGTTCGGCAGCAGCAAGCAGGGCAAGGGAGCAGCGGCAATCAGCAGGAATGGCAGGATTTCGATCAACTGGAATTATCGCGAAGGCGGAACTTTTACGAAGAAGAACGTCAAACGCAGCAGCAACTCGAAGAAACCGGCGAGGCGCTGAACAAAATCAACGAACTGGCTCAGCGTCAAAAAACTGTCCAGGACGATATTGCTCAACTGATCTCCGAACAGAAAAAGAATTCTCAACTTCAGGCGGAAGAAGAAAAACGAAGACTCGAACGATTACAGGAAGAAGAACGGAAAAACTTGAACCGTCTGGACGAATTGGAGCGCGATCTGGCAACGGGCGATATGCGTAATCCGCAAATTCAGCAGGCGTTGCGCGATCTGCAAAACGTGCGGCAGCAGATGAACCGTAGCCTGGAACAAATGGATCAAAACCAATTGCAGCGGGCACGGACTTCCAGCGCACGGGCGCTTTCCGCGCTCAATCAGGCCGGGGATCGTCTCAAGCAGGATTCGCGTGGTGCGGCGGCGGAGAAAATGAGCGCCCTGCAAGAGACCATGCGCGAATTGATGGAGAAACAACGGGCAATTCGCGACCGGCTCGATGACGTGCGTAAAAAACAGGAATCACCCATCACCTCGCTCTCCGATACGGCTGAGGATGATAAAAAAGAATTGCGTACCATGAAAAACGAACTGAGCGGTCGATTGGTGGAATTGCTGGAAGACGCCGGCGATCTGGCCGAACGCTCAAGAGAAAGCCAGCCTTTGACCGCGCGCCAACTCGGTGACTGGCTGCGTCAAACCAGCCAGAAAGGGATCAAGGAAGATATCGACCAGGAAGACCGCATCCCGCTGATTCACTATGGAATCTGGGACCGGGCCGTCGAGCACGAAGAAGGCATTCTCGATAAAATGAGTCAGGCGTCGGAAGACCTGGATCGGGTTGCGGAAACATTGATCTCAAACGATCTGGAGGGGATGCGGTTGGCGCTGAGCGAACTGCGCGAGACATTGCAGTCGATGAATCCCGAATCTACGGATGGACAGGGGAATACGGGTACACAAACCCAGAACGATCAAGAAACCAATTCCGAAGCGAACGGCAATGCGCCTGGCAATTCGGATGAGCGATCCGGTGAGAGAAATCAAGAAAACTCACCTGGCGAGAGGGGACAAGGAGGCGCACCCGGTGACTCGAACGACAACCGTCCGATGGGCGGTGGTGCTGGGGATACCCCGAACGTACGGCAGCGAATGGATCGCGGTTATTCGAACTGGACTGACTCATTGCGAAACGCCGAATCACTGCTGCCAGGCGACTATCCGGGGCGTCGAGATGTGACGAACGTTCGCGAACGTCTCAGCGAATTTCGGCGGGCGTACCGGGATAATCCGAATCCGCCGAAATACGATTTGTTTCTGGATCGGATCGCCCGTCCTCTGGCGGAAGCGGTAAAACGGATCGAACGGGACCTTGAAAACCAGGCATCCCAAAAAGAATTCGTCCTTACCGGCGAGGGAAACGTTCCATCGAATTACCAGGACGACGTTGCGAATTATTTTCAGGCGCTTTCGGATCATGGCGCGGATCGAAAACAGAACGACGGTTAGCGGTTTTCAAAAGTATCGTCGGATTGAATGCGTTACGACTTGTAAAATCCCGTGCTTTGTCGGGATTTTACATACGCCATTACGAACGTATTGTTAAATATCAGTCTAAAATGTGGGAAACCATTGTCCATTGGATAGCGGGAACCCGGGCGGATGATTTGGCCGACCTGGTTTTCGAGTTGAATACGCCGCTTGGAACGCAATTCGGCATGATAGCGATTCTCTGCGCGGGGATCGCGGTTGTCTGGCTGTACCGGACACGCTTGAATCGGCTCAAACCTTCATCTCGCTGGATGGCCCTTGCACTGCGAACCGCCTCGGTGCTTGTTCTTCTATTGTTGTTATTCGATCCCTGCCTGACCGGTATACGAATTAAACCCAGCGACCGAACCGTGGCTCTTCTCTTCGATGATTCAGCCAGCATGAAGATACTCAGCAGCAATACCCAATCAAGAGGCGACCGCTTGATCGAGGTCTATCAACGGGAATCCGAAAAATTCCTGGAGCGTCTGCGACAAAAATTTCAAGTTGTGACCTACCGGTTCGGAGATGGCATCGAACGCCTGTCCAGCATCGAAAACCTCGATTTCAACCAGCCGGTTTCCGATATCGACGGCGCGATCCAAGAAACCGTGCAGGAATGGGAAGGGAATCATCTCTCAGCCGTTATCTTGTTTTCCGATGGGATTCAGCAGCCACTCCGCCCGGATCGTCAGTCGATCGGTGATTCGCCGCGTGTACCGGTCTATACGGTGGGAACAGACACCGATTCTCAATGGCGCGATCTCTCAATCGAAAACGTTTCCATCAAACGGACGCCCTTTGATCTCAGCCCCATCATCTTCAACGCCAGTCTCCAAGCCACCGGTTTCGCGGGAAAGCAGGTGGCTGTGGATGTGCTCGAAAGCACGCGCGTGATCGAGACGAAGCGTGTTGAAATCGAAACGAAGGACAGTGCGATTCCCGTTCAGCTGCGCGTGACGCCAAGCCGCCCCGGCTGGACGGAATACACGATGCGGGTTCGGTTGGAGGAGAAAGAACCGGTACAGGATTCAGCCTCAGCGCCCGTTCCGGCCCGGTCCGGCAGCGACCGGGTGAAAGAGAATAATTCCCGGCGTTTCGTTATGGACAACCGTTCCAAAGAGTACCGTATCCTCTATGTCAGTGGCCGGCCGAACTGGGAACATTCATTCGTGCGGCGCGCGCTCCTGGAAGACGATCAACTCAAAATGTCGAGCCTGATCCGAATCTCCGCCGCCGAACGGAAGTTCGTTTATCGCGGGGCGCGGACCAGTATGACCAATCCCTTGTTCGAAGGATTCGATAACGACCGGGAGAAATACGGCCGTTACGACGAGCCGGTCTATATGCGGCTTGGGGTGAAGGAATCCGAACTCGCCGATGGGTTTCCCAGCAAGGCGGAAGACCTGTTTTCCTATCATGCGATCGTGTTCGGTGATGTCGAGCGGGATTTTTTCACGCTGGAGCAATTGGATCAGGTGCGCGAGTTCGTCTCGAAACGCGGCGGTTCGCTTCTTGTTCTGGGCGGGCCAAGGGCGTTCACGGAAGGTGGATTCTCAGGGACGCCAATTGAGAATATGCTTCCCGTGCAGATGGGGCTTCCCGGAGAAACACTCGATGAAGAGACTCTCCAGGAACCTTTTCAGACCCGGTCTACGATTGACGGCGAACGAAGCGGCGCATGGCCGCTTGACACCGATCCGGAGACCAGCCGCTTGCGCTGGGAGATGATGCCCTCGCTGTTTGGATTGAACGCTTTCACTCTGACTCGCGCCGGGGCCACCGTTTGGGCGCGAACCCGCAGCAGAAATCCCGAAATGGACGGGTTTCCACTTTTCGCGATTCAACGATACGGCCAGGGCCGATGCGCGGTTCTGGCCGCTGGTGAAACGTGGCCCTGGCGGATGAAATCCAAGCAGAGTCCCTTCGCGCACGAGCGGATTTGGCGTCAAATCATCCGCAGTCTGGTCATGGATACACCAAAACCGATTGTGTTGCGCGGTAAGGAAGATGCTTATCCCACCAGCCAGCCGATCCGCTTCGGTATCACGGTTCGGGATGAGCAGTTCAACGCGATGGAAGGTCTTCAGACCGGCGTCTCGCTTATCGCGCCATCCGGCGAGACGGTTCCGTTGCCGGTCGATGAATCGATTCAAGAGACCGGGCTTTACACGTGTGAGTTCGTTCCTATCGAAGCAGGCACGCACCGGCTTACGATTCGTGCCGCCGACGCTCAAGGCAAACCGGTTGGTGAGTTGGAAGACGCGGTGATGGTGGAACCGGACCGCCGGGAATGGTTGCATCCCCGAAGCAATCCGGAACGCTTAAAAACAATCGCCCGGAAGACTGGAGGCGAGTTCGTTCCCTTGGAGCGAATGGCCGAGCTCGTCGGTCAAATACCGTGGATTCCCACTCAGGAATCCGAACGCGCCCGGATTCATTTATGGTATCATCCCGGATTCTTTTTTCTGCTTCCGCTCCTGATGGCGGTGGAATGGCTGATTCGGCGACGGGGAGGCCTGGCATGATCATTTCAATTCGCTCATCGATCCTGATGTTATTTATTATCCTGTTCGCGATGCTTCCCAACGCGGGAGGGGCGAAAACAACCATTCTCATCATCGGCGGGAGTGGGGGCATCGAGGACTATCAACAAAAATTTACTTCATGGGGAGCGCGATTGAAACACGTTTTGACTGTTAAGTTGGGGCATCCTGAGGAAAATGTCTGCTGGATGGCGGAACGGTCTGAATCGATCGAGACGCCCGATCGAGAGACGTCGCTCTTTCATATTCGTTCCGAATTCAACGAACTCGAATCAAAAATGACAGATGTAGATGATCTATTCGTTTTTCTGACCGGACACGGCAGTTCCCTGCGCAATGAACCCAAATTCCAGATTCCCGGACCGGACCTGACCGCCGGCGAATTGAACCGGCTTGTTTCCCGCGTGAATGCCCGCCGGACTGCCGTCATCGACACGTCTTCCAGCAGCGCGGGATTTATCAACATCCTTTCCGTGCCGGGGCGAATCGTCTGCACGGCGGTTAAAAATGTGAACGAGCGGAACGCGCCCGAATTCATGGAATTTCTTCTTCAAGGCCTTGAAGACGGAAGCGCAGACACGAACCGCGACGGACGCATTTCCATTCTCGAAGCCTGCGGACAGGCCGCTTCACTGACTGACGCATGGTATACCGGTGAGGGAAACCTCGCGACGGAACACGCTCTAATGGACGACAACGGCGATGGACGGGGAACCCGCCTGCCGATTGTTTTGAATGAATCCGAATCTGATCCCGGCAGCGACGGGCACAACGCTGCGAATTGCTTTCTGAAAGAACATTCGTTTTCGCCCGACACGCCGCCCGAACTCATCAAGCATTATCTGTCGGTTTTAGAGACCATCGGCGCGTGGAAAAAACAGAAAAACGGAATGGACGGGAAGGACTATTACGCCCAACTGGAAGCGCTTCTGATCGAAGCGGCGAAGGCGCATCGCGCGATCCGAGATGCAGCCAGCCAATAACGCCATTCTATATTTGTCATATCACTGCATGTTTCTCTCTGACTAAAGTTAACCATAGAATCGATGATCGGGACAAGATGGCTCAAATCAGGGAACCTCAACGGGGATTGAGACTCATTGTTTATATGCAATCAATAAAGAAATTAAACATTTTCTTTCAATAAATCGATGCAATTACTGGTTATTCGGTTGACAGCCGCTTTTACTATGTGTGAAAATGCCCGTATTATAAAAACGGGATTCAAATCCCGGTCCAGTGGAATAATCTGGATAGATTAAGAATTTGGAGGGACATGATGAAATATTCGCATTCGTTTCACGTTTTAATCCTCTCACTCATTCTTGCCAGTGCATCACTTACACCCTTATTCGCAGCCGAATCACCC
This sequence comes from uncultured bacterium, assembly GCA_964606645.1. Classification (GTDB taxonomy): domain Bacteria; phylum Hinthialibacterota; class Hinthialibacteria; order Hinthialibacterales; family Hinthialibacteraceae; genus CAZSIZ01. The sequence goes on along the minus strand of CAZSIZ010000003.1, from coordinate 20,573 downwards.
TACATGACGACCGCTCCAGTATCATTTTACGCGGATCAAGGGACAGTCGCCCCGGTCATTGACGGCTTCATCGATGGTTCGGAATGGCAATATTCACCCCAAAGTTCGAGTCCAACGAGTTCCTTTTGGAGCATTCAATGGGATCTCACCTATGAAGGGTTAGGCGAACAAACCGGTGTGGTGGATTCCATCCAACCCGACGATGTGCCGTTCGACACCAACGATTGCTCATGCACGGTTTACACGATATACGACGATGAATACTTTTATATCGCCGTGCGAGTGCTTGACGATGTCGTGGCCTATAACGACGCCGCTCCCGACAGCGAAGACGAAGCGACCTGGAATGATGATTCGGTGGAGATTTTCATCGACGGCGACCACAGCAAATTCGATCAATCGTTAACCGGCGCTTCTTCGGCCGATCAGGATCGTGAATTCGCCACCGGTGGTCAGTTCGTGATCTCTTGCGTCAACGCGCGACGCGACAACGAAGCGGGAAATCCATCGTTCGGGCAAGATGCCGATTGGTACGGTATCGCGGAAATCACTGATACCGGATACGAAGTAGAAATGAAAATCAAACTGTCGAAGATCGGGAATCCCCAAAAAGGATCGACGGTCGGTTTTAATGTCGCGATCAACGACGACGATGACGACGCGGATCCCCGCTATCAGTTGCGATGGACCGGTTTGGCGCACGTCGAATCGACCTACGGCACGTTATATTTCGGTCCCCGAACCTTAACCGCTCCTTTAGTTGACGGACCGGTTGCAATCGACGGGGTGATGGATGAAGGGGATTGGGCGAAAGCGGCAGTAGAGAATATTACACCGATCGAAGGCGTGCTGATCGAAGACATCATGCCTGCCCTGGAAGGCGATATCGCTTATACGGCCCATATCATGCACGACGAGACATGGCTATACGTCGCTGTGATCGTCGAAGATAACGCGGTGATTCACGATACTGAGCCGGAGGGATCGCACAACGCCAATACCTGGCACGATGACTCGATCGAGGTGTTCATCGACCAGGACCTCAGCCACGGATCGAACGGAAGTAATAACCGGTACGACAGCGCCGAATATATTGAAGGTCAATTCGTGTTGACGGCAGGGAACGCCACTCGAGATTCCAATACGCAAAACTCTCCGTTAATCGGCGAGGATGACGGCTCCGATTGGTGGGCCTGGGCTACTGAAAATGATAATGGATGGGTGGGTGAAATGCGCTTCAAGAAAGAAACACTTGTCGGTTTCGAGCAAGTCGGATTCAATCTGGCGGTGAACGACGACGATCCCGAAGGAAGCGAACCGGACTATCAACTCCGCTGGCAGGGAACCCCGCATGTCGAGTCGAGTTATGGATTACTCATCCTGGGAGGGCCTGCCACGAAGGTATCCAACTGGATGATTCATTAAAACGTACTTTCAATGTATCTTAACATACTCTGAAGCGTGCATGCCAAGCCTGCGTGTGCCATGAACGTATCGAACTTTATCTCTTTGAAGAGATAGCGCTCACGTAATATATGCTTTAGCTCTCCCTTGTCCCTCTCTGACCTGAAAAATTATCAATTTCATCCCAACGTGTCCATCTTAGTGCGTTAGGTGCAATGAATGGATTGCCCAATTCTATTGATGCTGATCCGTCTTGACTTAGCAAACTGCTGCTCCTTGCTGTTGACGATCAGTGACTTCGTGTAGAGACGATAATATGGGGGTATATTTGAATTAGATGTGATATAGAGGGAACAATCATTGAATGACCGATTGAAAAGTCTCTTGTTTTTCCAGTTTTGCTGGATGGTTGTGGGGCGATATTTTATCAAGGGGCAAAGTAAATCGTTTGATCGAAATAATGAATAGGTATCGGTTGACATTCTTGAATAAATCGAATAACTTAGAGCGTTAAGTTTCCGAAAAAACAGGGGAATGGAGAATTTCACAATGAGTAAAATATCAGTCGTGAGTATTCCATTAACTATCGTGACACTTCTGTTAACCGCTCCGGTGTACGCTCAATTCGAGTTGTTCGACCAAACCGTGGATTGGCCGCAAATCGGGAATTCGCACGTCGAGGGGGAAGCGATCGTCGAAGGATCGGGAGCGAACGCCCAATACCGGGTTACCGGAAATGGATCGTTTGGACTTCGCATCGAAGAAGGCTATGGCGTCGCGGGGGATGAAGGATTTTATCTTTACACGGATAAGACGGGAAGCTGGTCGCTGCAAGCGAAACTCTATCCGGTATGGGGGCCGAGTGCGCTCATGATCCGTGAAAACGCCGATGATCCCGCTTCCAATTTCTATTCGGTCCAGTTCGGCGGCGTGGTCGGAGAATCCGTTAATGCGCTTTTCCGAACGCGGACGGGTGCTTCCGGGAACGTGACACTCCAGTTATTCGGGCCGGACGAGGAACCGATTCAAGACACGGGCGAAGGGATGTGGTTCCGTGTGACCCGCATCGAACCGGTCGATATGTTCTTTGGAGAATATTCCCCGGACGGTCAGACTTGGTACATCGCCGACAGCCAAACGATGAAATGGCCTTCCGATACCGCCGCATTCGGGATCGCTGTCGGGAGCGGTGCCGACGATGAAGAAATCGGTGAGGTGGAAGCCAGCAGTGTCTCCTTCGTTTCCACGCCCCCGGTCGCTCAACGGAATTTTTCTCAGCAGTCCTATAAAGAGAACGACACCATCGGCGTGAAAATTAACGTTTATGTATCGGGAGAGGACCGATCGACTGCGACGATCGAAGAAATCCCGCCTGAAGGATGGGCCATCAGTGAGGTCAGCAACGGCGGAACGGAAAGCAACGGTGTGATACAATGGAATCTCAGCAATCTTCCGGTGGGTGAAACGACGGTTGCTTACCAAGTGACCGCGCCTTCCGCGCCATCCGAGTTTGCCGAATGGACAGGCCATGTCAAAGAGAGTGTCGAAATCGCCGGAGTCGATTTGCTGCCGTTTTTGAATATTACGGGTGGCGACCGGGTGAGCGACGGTTTGGTTCTCTTTTATCCTTTCGATGAGGGCGGCGGGGAAGTCGTTCACGACCGATCGGGGATGGGAGAACCGATGGATTTAACCATCGAGCAAATCGACAAAGTTTTCTGGGGCGATGGCTTTTTAGAAACGACCGGTGTCAATCATATCGAAACGGAAGGACCGGCGTTGAAATTGATCGAGGCGTGCATCGCCACCGATGAGATTACGATCGAAGGCTGGATCAAAACCTCGAACATCAATCAGAACGGCCCCGCCCGGATTATCACCTGCTCCATCGACGCCTCGGACCGGAACTTTACGTTAGGCCAGGGGCACTACAACGCCGGTGGCGACCGATTTGAAATGCGGTATCGAACCGATATCGCCGACGGGAATCCAAAGCAAGTGATCTCGGTCAACACCGACCGGGGAACGTTCACCGAAGCCCTGACGCATGTCGTCTTTACCCGCAGTCAGGCGTGGGAAGTGAATGGCTACGTCAACAACGAATGGCTGGTGTTGAGCGATGAAGTGGAATTCGTCGAGGGGGGATTCTCCACCTGGGACACAACCTATAAATTCGGTTTAGGCAACGAAGTCTCTGCGGCGCGTGCCTGGCTGGGGCAGCTCCATCTTGTTGCGATATACAATCGGGCGCTCACGGCTGAGGACGTATCCAAGAACTACAACGCCGGGCCGTTTGTGGGAGATGAAACGGATGTCCGTGAGTGGTCGATCTACTAACCTGGGAGAATGAGACGCTTTTGAAATTCCATCGAGATGAGATGGCTTGCACACTCGCTGGTTTTTCCCTGTTGAAGGGCTGCGGAACGTGTTGGAGGTTTATCGATGTTTTTCAATCGATTCGTTTTACTTTTTATCTCTTCCGTCATGATTCTTTCTTCGGGTGCCGATGAAATCGTCATTCGCGAGACCGTTCATCACCACGTTGAATGTTATAAGATTACTACGCCGTCCGCCGTATACATTCTCGAAAAAAACGCGGGCGGATTTTCGAGTTTGATCGACCGGGACGGCTGTGATTGGATTCAGTTTAAAAAGTTGGATAAAACCTCCTACCCGGCTTCGGCGGCGGGAGATTACCGGGGTGTGCCCAATCTCGTTTTTAAAAGTGAGGATGGAGGAGCCGGACACCCCGGTTTCGATATTTGTACGAGTACGCAAGTCGATGCCAATACCATTCGCACGGTGAGCCACAGCGGACAATGGCAATGGTCGTGGTCGTTTTTCAACGATTACGCGCGGCTGACCGTTGAGAAAGTGGATCCTTCCCACGCCTATTGGTTTCTTTATGAAGGCCCCATTGCGGACACGTTCGATCCAAACAATCACTATTGGGGAACGAATACATCCGGGCCGCGTTTCGAGAAACCGGACCTGTACAACGGGACTAAAATCATCGAATCATGGCAATGGGCTTACTTTGGAGACCGTTCGTGCGAGCGGGTGCTTTTTGTCGCTCAGCAACACGAAGACGAGCATCCCGATTTCTTCTCCTATTTAGGCAACACAGAGGAAGGGATCGGCTCGCCCGATGGTATGGTTGTTTTCGGGTTCGGCCGGGCGGAAAAAGCCACGCCTTTAATGCAAAAAATAAACACTCGTTTCTGCATCGGATTTTTTGAAAAGAAAATCGTGGATTTAACGAACGGCCACGCGCTCATCAAAAAGCATATCGAGACGATTCTTGAAAACAACATGAATTCAAATCGAAGTAATTGAAATCAATTGGAAAAATCGATTATTCATTTACTGTTTGAAAGGTAAAAATCATCATGTATTTACGTCGAATGTCGTTACTCGTATCGATCGTTTATTCAGCGATCGCTTCACCGTCTCCCTTTGCGGAGAGCGGAATATTACCCTTAGACCGATGGACCTATATTCAAGTCGATGATTCGCGGGCCAGATTCGGAGACTGGGACGAACCGGAATGGCTGCGGTATTTCGGACTCGACACGTTCGATATCAACCGTGACGGCTTCCAGGACATTGTTTCCGGACGTTACGTCTACCGCAATCCGGGTGCTGACATGACTCAAGCCTGGGGAAGAATCGATCTGGGTTTCAACGTGGACGGGATGCTCTTCACCGATGTGGACGGCGATGAATTCGCGGATGTCATCGCCGAAGCGCTGCCGGATGTCTACTGGCTCGAAGCCGAGGATTTACATGGGAATGCGTGGAAAGCGATGAAAATCGCTACGCTGCCGAAAACCGGCCATCGCAACGGGCAAGGGTATTTAATCGCCGATGTCATTCAAGGCGGGAAACCCGAAATTCTGCTCACTGCCGAAGATGGAATCTACTGCGCCGAAATCCCCGGTAAACCTTTTCCAGGCAACTGGCATTTTAAACGCCTCATCAAAAGCCAATCGGATGAAGGATTCGCCGCCGCCGATATCGATGGCGACAACGATCTCGATCTCGTCTGCGGAGATATTCCCGAAGGAGAGAAGCACCCCACCGCGCTGTCCTGGTGGGAGAATCCAGGGAATCGGGGCGGTTCGTGGATTCAACATCGGATCGGGAACACGGATCATGCAATCGATCGCGTTAAAATCGGCGATCTCAACGCCGACGGAAAACTCGACGTCGTCATTTCCGAAGAACGCTCGCCGGGAAAGGAACCGGACGCGAAATTGTACTGGTTCGAATCGCAAGATAATTCCAAATGGAAACGCCATGAATTGATCGAACAATACTCGATGAACAATCTCGATATCGGCGACCTGGACGGGGACGGCGATATCGACATCGTCACCAACGAACATAAGGGACCGAACTTGCTTCTGCAACTATTCGAAAACAACGGCAAAGGAAAATTCCAGGTGCGTGAAATCGACCGTGGAAAAGAGTGTCATTTAGGAACGAAACTGGTCGATTTGGATAGCGACGGCGATCTGGATATCATCGGACACGCCTGGGACAATTACAAATTCCTGCATGTCTGGCGCAATGACGCCGTGACGAGCCGGTTCGATTGGAAGCATCTTTCCTCAGCCAGCGGCGATCTGGAAATACCGAATAAGGGCGGCCAGCAAACGGCGAGTCTGATCGTCGATGTGGACAACGACGGGGATCAAGATTTTGTCATCACCGAACGGACGAAGGCTCCAGGCGTTGTATTATATCGCTATGAAAATAAAACGTGGAACCGATACATCGTCGATTCGGATCCCATGCGCATTGAAGCCGGATCGGCCAAACACGACATCGACGGTGACGGCGATCTCGATATCGTTTTCGGCGGTGAGGGCCGCAGCAACGAAGTCTGGTGGTGGGAAAATCCATACCCAAAATTCGAGCGGGATAAGCCCTGGACCCGGCGCATCATCAAGAATACCGGCGCGAAAAAACACCACGACCAGCTATTCGGCGATTTCGATGGAGATGGGAAAACCGAACTGGTTTTCTGGAATCAGGGCGCGCGGCAATTGTTATTAGCGGAGATTCCCAGCAATCCCAAAACAGCGGAGCGATGGGATTATCACCCCATTTACACTTATCAATCCGATAGTGAAATGCAGCAAATCGGCTATGAAGGATATCCGCGTTGGAAAGGCGTCAACGAGTACGAAGGCTTGGCGAAAATCGACATCGACGGAGACGGTCTTGAAGATATTGTCGGGGGTGGACTCTGGTTTAAATACTCGAAGAATGGATCTTTCACTGCGAATATCATTGACAGCAGCTACACGTTCAGCCGCTCGGCCGTCGGTCAGTTCATCGAAGGGGGACGCCCCGAAGTCATCCTCGTGGTGGGTGACGGAAAAGCGGCCATGTATTTATACGAGTGGCGTGGAAAAGGGACCTGGTTCCGCAAGCTGCTGATCGACGAACTCGATAACGGGCATACGATCCAGGTTCTCGATGTGAACCACGACGGACATCTGGATGTGTTCAGTGCGGAAATGCGCTTCGGGGAGGGCAATCCGAAATCTAAAATTCGCATCATGCTCGGAGACGGCCAAGGGAACTTTACCCATCATATCGTCAAGGAAGGGCAGGGGGTTCATGAAGGGAAGATGGCGGATTTAGACGGTGACGGCGATTACGATATCCTCGCCAAACCTTACAGTTGGAAAGCGCCGAGACTGGATATTTTTCTGAATGTCACAGAGAAATAATTCGCGAAACCGAGGGAATATTGAAATTTGATGCCTTTGGTATTCACGATTCAACGGTAAAACCAATGCCCGAACGATCGAAGACAATTCCAAAGTATTACCGGATCAGCCGAGATACAATCGAGCGTATCCAGCAAGGCGATTTAACGCCCGGAGCCAAGATTCCATCGGAAAACGAAATCATCGAAGCATACAGTGTCAGTAATACGACCGCCCGCAAAGCGCTCCAGGAATTGGAGCAATCGGGCTGGGTAACGCGCATCAAAGGCAAAGGCACGTTTGTCCGAAACCGTACGATCGAGCGTTCGGCTACACGGATTCTCGGTTTTACGAAAAACATGATCGAGGCGGGACGAACGCCCTCGACGAAACTGGTCGGACTTCACTTATTCGAACCGTCCCGCTCGATCTCGATCAACAACCGTCAATACACACTGGAAGGCCCACTCTGTAAAATTCAACGGCTGAGGCTGGGAGACGATGTGCCGATTATGTTCGAGACCCGATACATCTCCACTCGATTTTGCCCCGGCCTTCACAAACACGATCTGGAGCGTTCCTTATACGAAATTTACGAGAAGGAATATGCACTGCAGCTCTACGAAATCCAGCAGGAATTGAGCGCCGTGATGCTGGCGAGAGACGTCTTGACCTATTTCGATCTGGATGAGTCGGTCCCGGCGTTTCGCGTGGATGGCGTTACGTTCGGGGGGAAGGAATTGATTCTGGAAATGGAGCAGTCTTTTTACCGGGGGGATATCTACCAGTTCACCGTCACGGCCAAACGATGAATATGACAGGTGTCGTTTATGTACGATCGATCGTTCTTGACCCAACTCTTTAAAGCCCTTTACACCATTCGGGTGTTCGAGGAACGGTGCATCCCGTTGTACCGGGACGGCTCGATCCGGGGTTATTTCCATCCCTATCTGGGGGAAGAAGCCATCGCGGTGGGGATCTGCGCCGCGCTGCGGGAATCCGATTACATCGTCAGCACCCATCGCGGCCACGGCCACTGCATCGCCCGTGGCGCCGACCTTAAATTAATGACCGCCGAACTCTTCGGTAAAGAGTCCGGCTACTGCGCCGGACGGGGTGGATCGATGCACATCGCGGATATCGCCACCGGGAACCTGGGCGCGAACGGTATTGTGGGCGGCGGCATTCCTCTGGGTGTCGGGGCGGCGTTGGGGGCATCGATCCGCAATGAAGACCGGGTGGCGGTGGCATTCGTCTCGGACGGCGGGGTTAATAATGGGGTATTCGGTGAAGCGTTGAACCTGGCGGCGATCTGGAACGTGCCCTTCATACTCGTGATCGAGAATAACCAATACGCCGTTTCCACCCCGATCGAACACTCGACCCGCATTCCGGACTTATTCAGGAAAGGCGAAGCCTGCGGTGTGCCGTCGTTCCAAGTGGACGGCAACGATGTGTTACAAATGTACGAATACACGAAGGACGCCATCGCCCAATGCCAGAAAGGGAAGGGGCCCGTTCTGCTGGAAGCGAAAACGTACCGGCACGGCGGGCATCATTGCAACGATCCAGGAAAATATATGCCCCAGGAGCGTCGGGATTACTATCGAGAGAAAGACCCCGTCAAACAGGGACGTGCTCTTCTGATCGAGCAAGGCGGTGTTTCGGAAGAGGCCGTTCAGGCCATCGAAGCGGATGTGGAACGAGCGATGGCCGAAGCGATCGAGTATGCGTCGAATAGCCCCGAACCTTCCGTACAATCCTTTTTAGAGGAAATTGAGACTTACTGATGGCGGCGTCGAATTCAACGGCATTCAAAGAAGAATCCCGTACTTTATTATACCGCGAGGCCTTGAACGAAGCGCTGCTTGAAGAGATGCGCCGCGACCCGGCGGTCTTCATACTCGGTGAGGGAATCGCCGAGCGGGGAGGGTCGTACAAAGTGACCGTCGGCCTGCTGGATGAGTTCGGTCCCAAACGGGTGATCGACACGCCCATCGCGGAGGCCAGTTTTACAGGAGTCGGAGTTGGTGCGGCAATTACGGGTATGAGGCCGGTTGTCGAGATTCTCTTCGTGGATTTCGCCCTGCTGACGATGGATCAGATCGTCAACCAGGCGGCCAAGTACAAGTTCATGACGGGCGGCAAGGGAACGGTTCCTCTCGTCGTGCGTACGCAAGGGGGCAGCGGGACGGGAGTCGCCGCCCAGCATTCGCAGTCCCTTGAAGCGCTTTTCTATCACATCCCCGGCTTGAAGTTGGTGATGCCGTCCACGCCCCGCGATGCCAAAGGCTTATTGAAAAGCGCGATCCTTGACGACGAGCCGGTGATCTTCATCGAGCACAAATTGCTCTATACCACCAAGGGCGATGTACCCGCCGAAGATTATGTCATCGAACTTGGGCGGGGGGATATTAAACGGGTCGGGAAGGATGTGACTGTGATCGCGTGGTCGAACATGGTTCTCCGGTCGCTGGAGGCCGCCGAACAACTCGCTCAACAAGGAATCTATGTTGAAATCATCGATCCCCGGACGCTCGTTCCGCTCGACGTGGAGTTGATTCTGGAATCGGTGAGAAAAACCGGCCACGCCGTGATCGTTCAAGAAGCGATTCGGCGCGGGGGAGTGGCGTCGGACATCGCTTCGATCATCCAGGCGGAGGCCTTCGATTACCTGGACGCTCCTATTGAGATTATTGCCGGACAAAATACGCCGATTCCCTATAATGAAGCATTGGAACGGGCGTCGGTCCCGCAAGTGGAGGATATCGTTCGTGGTATCAAACGGGCGGTTTATTCGGAGTAGGAATCGAAAGACGACAGGGAGTGGATGAATCGATGAAAATTTTTCTGGATACCGCCGATGTGGAAGCCATTCGCAAAGGATGCGAGACCGGACTGATCGACGGCGTGACGACGAATCCGACACACGTCGCAAAAACGGGGAGACCGTTTCTTCGCGTCGTCGAAGAAATCTGCGCCATCGTTCCCGGGCCGGTCAGTGTGGAAGCGGTGGGGGATATGGCGGAGGAACTGATTGCCGAAGCCCAATCCATCGCGCGTTTGGCCCCCAACATCGTCATCAAAATTCCGATGACTGTCGAAGGTCTGGTAGCCGTTCCCGTTTTGGAACGTGAGAAAAACGTAAAGACGAATGTGACGATGATCTTTTCGCCGACCCAGGCGCTTCTCGCCATGAAAGCGGGCGCGTCGTACATCAGCATCGTCCTGAGCCGCTTGGACGCCTGCGCCCATGAAAGCGATGTATTGGTTGTGGACACCGTTACGATCAAGCACAACTATGGCTTTTCGAGCGAAATCATCGCGGGAAGCGTGAAGACACAGAATCATCTACTGACCTGCCTGCGAGCCGGACTCGATATCGCCACGATTCCCGACAGCTTATTCTTCCAAATGTACAACCATCCATTGACCGACGCCGGGATCGAACAATTTATTCTCGATTGGAAGAAAGTACTGATGGAATGATGGATAAAAAAACGGATGGAGGAGAGATCGTGGACAAGATGAAAATATCGATGGGAATCTGGGGCAACACGAACCTGGTCGACCGCTTCAACGTGAACGGATTCGGGACAGCGGTTCCCGTGATCGACCGGATCGAGGAGGTGGGGGGGATCGACGGAATCGACGGGATCGAACTTCACCTGCCGACGGAAATCGACGAATCGAACGCGGGTGAAATCGAAAAGGTGCTGAATGACAACAACCTCCGGATCGTGCAGCTCTGCGGTCATACCTGGACGGAAAAGCACTACAAATTCGGGGCACTGGCCGATTCGGACCCGAAGGTTCGGGCCAAAGCGGTAGAGCGAGTCAAGGCGGCGCTGGATATGGGCGCCCGCTTCAACGTGCCCATCAGCGTGCTCTGGCCCGCGACGGACGGTAACGATTTTCCTTTGCAGACGAACTACCTCGATCTGTACGAGCGCTATGCGGACTGCGTGCGGCTGATCATGGAACATCTGCACACCAACCGCTATCAAACGAAAGTCTGTATCGAACCGAAGCCCTTCGAGCCGCGTTCGCATATTCTCATGGGAACCACCGCTCAGGCGTTATGCCTGGTGAACGAGATCGACGATCCCAATTTCGGCATCAACCTGGACATCGGCCACAGCCTGATCGCTTCGGAAAACCTGGAGGATCAGCTGGCGTTGATCTGCCGTTACCACAAACTCTACCACACCCACTTCAACGACAACGATCAACAATGCGACGCCGATCTTCCCCCCGGAACGGTTAATTTTATCCGCTTGGTTTCGGTGATGTACATCCTGGATGAGATCGATTACAACGGTTGGTTCGGCCTGGACCTGTTTCCCTATCGGGACGACCCGAAAAAGTTCATCGAACTCTCCAGAGACAACCTCTACCTCTCCAAACAGGCGGTGGACTTGATGAACGAACGAGGCGCGCGGGAATTGCGGGAGACCGGAACCAACGGCCCGGAAATGGCCGTTCTAACCCGCGACTGTATCATGAACGTGAAATAAGCACCTTGACGTTTGAGAGACCCAATCGGAAATATGGTATTCGTAATATTACATATATCTGTTAACGATCCGAAGCGAGGGGCTGCGGATTCTCTAAAAGCGTTTTCAGTGTGTCGAGAAAGCGTGCTCCGTCCGTTCCGTTGAACGCGCGGTGATCGCAGGATAGATCGAGGGCCATCCGTTTTCCGGGAACGACCGCACCGTTTTCGACTATCGGTTCGTCCCGAATACAGCCCACTGCTAAGATGGCGGCTTGCGGTGGATTGATGACTGCGCGAAATCGTGTAATTCCAAACATTCCCAAATTACTGATCGTAAACGTGCCGCCGCTCATTTCCTCCAAGGTCAGTGTTCCCTGCTGCGCTTTTTGAACGAGCGCAGAACGTTCTTCGGCGATTTGCGCGATCGATTTCTTTTCACACATCTGGATAACGGGAACCCATAAATCGTCCCCAACCGATACCGCCATCCCGATATTGACCGTTTGGTATTGCCGTATCGCGTTTTCCATCAAGCGGCTGTTCACTTCCGGATGGCGCTCCAAAGCGATGGCGCAGGCTTTGATGAGAAGGTCTGTCAGGGTGATTCGCGAATTTTTAATGGAAGCACGAAGATCGGCTTTCATGGTAAGCATGGCTTCGGCGTTCACATCGGTTTCCAAATAGAAATGAGGGACCGGCCCCAAACTTTGCGACAACCGCCGGATCGCAGTCAATCGAAACGGAGAAAGAGGGATGTCGTTATGCGGGAATCGGTCTTCCGAAGGCGGGGGCGTTTGAGTTCGGTCGGGTGGATTTTCGAGGAAGGTTTCGATATCCCGTTTGATAATGCGCCCCCCCGGCCCCGATCCCCGGACCGTGCCGAGATCGATTCGATGTTCGTCAGCCAGGCGGCGAACGACTGGGGAAACTCGTATTTGGGCAGATTCGTCTGTTTCTGATTGTATGGCCGTAGAAACAGCGGCTGTTTGGAGAGCCGGACCTAGACGTTCGGGTGACAATTCACTCGTCGTTTCCTGTATTTGTAATAGTAGATCGTTGATATTTTCATTTCGTTCGCCGATAATCGCGAGCGGCTTACCCAGAGGAACCGTTCGGTTGGCTTCGACCAGGATTTTCAGCAAGACACCGCGATCGGATGAGTCCAATTCCAGGACGGCTTTATCGGTTTCCAATTCGGCGATGATCTCTCCGGATTCGACCGTATCCCCTTCCTGTTTGAGCCAGGAAACGATCAGGCCTTCCGTCATCGTGTCGCTCATTTTCGGCATTTTTACGATCGAGGCCATCGATATCCCTCGGAGAGTGCGAATCTTTTTGAATCAAGAAGTGAAAATAGCAAGATTGACCTTGCAACTACTCCGGTCTGCTCTCAATCGACTATAGCTCGTTAGTCCGATGTGAACAAGAGTGATTCTAACACTATGATGACTAGTTTTTCAGTTGTCGGTTTTCAGTTGTCGGCCAAGATTGAGGCGATATTTGCATACACGTGGGTATACGATTGGCAAAAGGTGAAATGAGGACGAAATGTACCCGATCTGATTGATATGATTTTTGGAATTGTTGATTGGATGTGGTTGAATTTTCAGGTTTGGCGTTTTGGTTTTTCGTATTGCTTGTACACGGTCAACGGCCGCTATCAGGATGAAACGTTCTCTCCATTTCCTCCAAGTGTAAAATAAAAAATGGCACCTTGATCCACCTCGCCTTCGGCCCACACACGGCCGCCGTGAAGGTGGATAATTCGCTGAACGTTTGCTAAACCGATTCCGGTTCCCTCGAATTCATCGGGACCGTGCAGCCGCTGGAAGACCCCAAACAGTTTATCCACATAAGCCATATCGAATCCAATACCGTTGTCCCGCACGTAATAGGCCGGTGCGCCCTCGTACTCTGTCATGCCAAATTCAATTTTGGCCTGGCCACGCTTGTGGGTGAATTTCCACGCGTTCGTTAAGAGATTCTGCAGTACTTGGCGAAGCAAATTTTTATCGCCCTCAGCGGTCAGGTCCGGCTCATTCACAAAGTTGACATGACGGTCGGGGTGGCCCGCTTGAATTTCCTCTGCAATCTCTTTGGCCAGCACACTAAGTTCGACAGTATTACGTTGTAAATCGAGGCGAGACATTCGCGATAGATCCAGCAGAGCGTCAATCATCTCCGCCATTCGATTCCCCCCGGTCTGGATGCGATCGAGACAGTTCCGCCCCTCTTCATCCAGGCGGTCGCCGTAATCCTCAAGTAGAATTCTACTGTAGCCGGATACGGCCCGGAGAGGGGTTCGAAGATCGTGCGAAACCGAATAGGAAAAAGATTCCAGTTCCTTATTGGCCGCTTGGAGTTGAGTGGTCCGTTCAAGCACCCGCTTTTCGAGAGTGACATTCAGCCGGAGAATCTCTTCTTCCGCGTGTCTATGTTCTTTAATCTCTTCCTCAAGTTCTTCATTGGTACGAAAAAGTTCGGCTGTGCGTTCTTTAACTCGGGTTTCCAACTCGTCACGAGCCTTCTTTAACTTTTCCGCCGCCTCTTCGGCGAATTTTCTGGATTTATTCTCCTCTTCCATCAACTTGAGTGCGGTCTTCCGCGATTCAGCAAGTTCCTTTAGATTCGCATTCAGTCTTTCCTCCGCCTGCTTGCGTTCGGTGATGTCTTCCTGCACACCGATGAAGTGAGAAATATCACCTCGGGATGATAAAATGGGAGATATGGACACTGATTCCCAATGGAGTTCCCCATTCTTTTTTTTGTTTTTAAACTCTCCCCGCCATTCATGACCGGCAGTGATGGTTTTCCATAACTCTTTATACTCTTCCGAAGATGCATACCCGCTTTTCAGTATTTTTGGATTTTGACCAATGGCTTCATCGGCACTGTATCCGGAAATCTCGGTGAATTTGGGATTGACATAAGTAATCGTTCCATCCAGATCCGTGATAATCACCGAGGCCGGACTCTGCTCGACCGCCTGGGAGAGTTTTCGCATTTCTTGATCCATGAATTCACGTTTCTGGCGCATGCGCGTCATCGCAAAACAAACAGCGCAAGCCAAGAATCCCAATACACAATCGACCAGAATGAGATGATAAAAAAATCGCCGTGCGTTCTCATTGAGTTTCATGGGAGAGAGACGGGACACGATCTTCCAATACGATCCAGGCGTTTCAGGTTCTGAAAAGAGGGATTGGCTCCTTGAGGACGTGGGCATGTTCTGTTTTCCCTGGGGAAGATAAAGTGTCTTGAATGTGAACTGGCCATTGGCAGTAACGAACTGTCCCTGCTGATTGCTGGAAATCTGTTCCCATTCATCGGGGTAAATATGCCCGAACATCCTATCTTTTCTTTCTTCAAACATGAATCCCCATTCCAGTTCGGATTGGGGAGCCTTGAGAAAGTATCCATCCGAATTCAAGAGAATGTTTTCTCCAAAGTCGTCGTGTAAAATTTCATCAAAATCATTCAGTAGAATCTCAGCGAGATAGTTGAGAATGATCACTCCCCGTTTTTGACCTTGTCCGTCGAAAATCGGTAATCCAAGTCGAATCATCGGCTTCAGAGGCCATTCGATTTCACCATTTTCAATATTCAAGTCGAGAGGAGATACGAATATCTCAGTCGGACCGAGCGCCAGCGTTTCGCTGAAGTAATAGCGGTCGGCTTTTAACTGCAGTTGGTCTTTGGGCACAATCGTTGGATCGCCGTTATTGAAATTCACACGAATGATTTCCATCCCGGTTTTATCCAGAAAACGAACTTGATCGTAAAGTTTTTTGTCTTGGCAGAAGCGGAAAAATTCACCGGTCAGATTGTCACGATTCTCGGAGTTTAATTTTATAACCATCATTTGCATCTCATGATGGCCGCCTAAGACCAATACGTCGGAGACAATCGATTTCAAATCAGTATTAATGTTTTTTTCTTGTAGATAGATTTTATGTTCGTCCTGTATTTGGAAGTGCTTTCTCTCGGCTGCGGTGTTCGTGTGATATAAAACCGCAGAAAAAACGCCTAGAAAAATTAACAGAGACAACAGGATAAGCAATTCGCGTTTTTGCTTGAACCAGGAACTTATTTCGTCCATTTCTCCGCTATCTCCTGTATTCAATTAAAAAATCCCGAATAGAGACCTTAGACTCTCCCGAAACGGCTTGTATCCATTAAATGATAGCCTTATTGGATGAATACGATAGTTCCGTTTCCACTCAAACACCCAACTTAACGAACGAAGCCCTTTCAGGGATCGCCTGTTTTAAACTAGGTCTTGATTTTAAAATGATTTCGTACACAGATATCGTACCGAAAGAATTCATTCAATCTCGAAATCATTCCGGCAGAATAGGAAATTTTAATTTATAAACAGTTTAATATAAATTATTTATTAATAAAGCACAATCACCATTCATTTGCAAGATCATTTTTAAAAAATCTTGACATTTTATGTATATTAATTAATGTAACGTTTCGTTGTATTATTTTGGATTTTACTCCATACTCTTTTTGATTCGCTTTTCTCTCCAGATCAACCCCAAAGTGGATATTTCCCCAGCATTGGATCCATCCACATCATCCGAATAATCAGGGGCAATCGATGACACATCCGTCCGATGGCCCCAGTTATTCAGACACCATTATAGGACTCATTTCAGAGAATCACGCAAATAGACAGCCATTCCCGAAAGGTTTATAGTATGAATTCATGCTTTACGGAACTCATCCACTCGATCGAGCCTAATGGAAAAGGAGAAATTGGTGGAATCTACCACAGTCATTCAGAATGTGTTTTCCGGGGGAAACTTTACCGAACTGGATTGGATTATCGTGATCGGCTACGTCTCCCTTTCGATCTTCATCGGCTTGTTCGCAAGCCGGTTCATCAAAGGCACGTCGGACTATGTCGTCGCGGGACGTAATTTGGGAACGGCCCTGTCGGTCGCCACCATGACGGGCACGGAGATGGGTCTGATTACCGTGATGTATTCGGCTCAAAAGGGATTTACTGGCGGATTCGCCGCGTTTCACATCGCCGTCATCGCCGGTGTCGTCACACTCTTCGTCGGGCTGACCGGCTTCATCGTGGTCCCTTTACGCCGAACGAAAGTCATGACTATCCCTGAATATTACGAAGCCCGTTTCGGGAGAAGAGTGCGGATACTCGGTGGAACCCTGTTGGCATTCGGGGGCATCCTGAACATGGGGCTGTTCCTGAAAGTCGGATCGCAATTCATCATCGGCGTAACCGGGATCGATCCAGCCAGCGGATTGCTGACGCTGGTGATGATCTCGCTGATCGTACTGATTCTGTTTTACACGATCCTGGGCGGCATGGTCTCGGTGGTGATCGCCGATTACGTTCAGTTCACGGTTTTATCGATGGGGCTTCTGGTCGTGGTCTATTTAAGCCTGAATCAACTCGGTTGGACCGAAATGGTGGAAGTGGTTCGGCAGCATAAAGGCGAGCCGGGATTCAATCCCACGATCGAAGGGAGTGGATTCGGCCCGGCGTATATGAGCTGGCAGGCCGTATTGGGATTGGTCAGTTGCGCTGTGTGGCCAACCGCCGTCACGCGCGCATTGTCCGCCCGAAGCACCCGGGTCGTGAAAAGGCAATACCTCTTCTCCTCCATCTCCTTTTTGATCCGCTTTCTGATTCCCTATTTTCTTGGGATCGCCGCTTTTGTGTTCGTGATGAAGTCCGGCGGTGTTTTCGAGAGTGCTTTCTTTCCAACCGGCGATGAGAAACCTCTCGACAACCTCTACGCCATGCCCATTTTTCTCTCGCATACGCTCCCGGCCGGTCTGCTGGGTCTGGTGACGGCAGCGATGATTGCCGCGTTTATGTCGACACACGACAGTTATCTTCTCTGCTGGTCCTCGGTCATCGTGCTCGATATCATCAACCCGATCCGCCAGAGAAAACCGCTGGGGGAAAAAGGGAAACTGCTCTTGATCCGCTGCATCATGACGGCCATCGGAATTTACATTCTGATCTGGGGATTGTGGTATGAAGGATCCGACGATATCTGGGAATACATGGGCATCACTGGGGCTATTTACTTTACGGGGGCGATCTCGGTTCTCGCCTTCGGCCTGTATTGGAAACGCGCCAGTTCGACCGGTGCGACACTCGCACTGCTTTCCGGTTTCAGTGCCCTGTTGGGCTTAAGCAAAATCAGGGAATTACTGAACTATGAAGCGATCGAGGGTACGATCGGTTTTCAATTGACCGCGCCAGTTGTCGGCTTACTCACTCTGGTATTGAGTCTTCTCGCCATGTTTTTTGGATCGTTGCTCTGGCCGGATCCACCCAAACCGGAAAATACACAGGAGGTCTTATAATGGATGTTTGGATATCGATTTGGAAATACGTCTTTTTTACCAGCGTTACCGTTTTCGCGTTTATGAGTGTCTGGGTCGTTACCTTCGGGGGGCGCGATGTGATTCGTATGCTTCGAGACCTTCGCTCGGAAAACAAGCAATGAACTTTCATGTCTGAATCGCGATAAACCGGGATTACCATCCCGGCCTAGTGTGAAGAACGGCGAAGGGCACGGAAAAATCCGTGTTATGTTAAGAATCGACTACCGGTGATCCGACGGTTTAACTCCAACCTTATGTTTGTCGAAACCGATGGGACCGGGATTATACGTTCCCACTTGACCGGCCGCCGCCCGCGCGGGAATTTGCTTCTCCATCCCTAACAGCCAATAGGATGCGTTGATAAGAAGACGGCGGAAACCTTCGCTCTTCAGGTCGCCTGAATGACCCATCGTGGTCGTGAAGATTTGCGAGGTTTTCCCCTTCGAGCCGGTATACGTTTTGAGCCAGGCGACGGGAACGAGTTTCTTATCGGGATTGGGCGGATCGTTCGGCTTCATGCCCTTGAGCACCTGCCCCATGACGATGGGTTGGCAATCGCCTTGGAGGGTTGTGATTCCGTAGACATCCGACGGCCCCCAGATATCCTCACACCCTTTGACGATGGGATGCTTTTCCATCCCCTTGACGATCAATCCGCGAGTACTCTCTTTTTGATGGTGGCCGTAATGGTTGATCCAGGTCTCGCCCAGCACCTGTCGTCCGTACCCGCCTTTGAATTTCTTGTGACGGAAGTCGTATTTCACGTAAAGGCTCTCCTTATTTTGAACGCGAAAGGCGTGGGTGGCAGTGCGCAATCCCATAATCGGTTTCCCGGAATCGGTGTAATCGATGATGAGTTTCATCTGGTTCTCCGGCAGGTCCCGGAACCGGGTGAAGAGGATCATCAGATCGGCGGTTTTCAAGGTTTCCAAACCGGGAATGTTGGTTTGGTGGTTGGGCTTGATGGTTCCGTTTTCGGGATCGATGGCGAAGAGAACCGTGCAATCGAAACCGTGCCGTTTCGCCAGGATTTTCGCGAGCTGCGGCATGGATTCCTCGGAGCGGTATTCATCGTCTCCAGTGACGATAACGATATGCTTGCCTTTACCCGGACCTTTTTCGCCCTGGTATTTCACCCAGAGGTCGTCGGCGGCGAAAACGGTTACTCCCCAAAAAGCGAGACTGAATAGTAGGATGGTTCGTTTCATCTGATCGCAACTTTCTTTTCGAGTGTGTGTTGATATCCAACAACGATTTTTTCGATTATAGCATCCCGATTCGTATTTCCTATATGGATGCCGAACGATCGATCGAACAAGAAAATTTAGACCGGCCGTCGGTCAATACAAATTCCAATCGTGGATTCCGGTTTCTTCGATTTTAGTCAGATCGAACGTTCCATCGAACGTCATTGACAGAAAGTCAGTCACATCGACCTCAAACGACCACGTGCCGGTGATGTACGTGTTGTCTTCATTGCCTTGTCCTTCGCAGGAGAGGGTAAACGTCGTTTCTCCTACTGTCGGTAGTTCAGTCGTTGTCGTGTAGGTGCACTCGAAATGATGATCTTCCGAATATGAGAAGAATCCGGATAAGGGCACGGAAGGCAGATTGGCATCGGAGGTATACTCACCGGCCATCGTTCCATCGGGATTCAGAGTCACTTCTCCCGTCCACCCCAGGTTTTCGCCTTGGATCGAAATTTTCCACGTTCCGGCGATTGCTTCACCGGGTGTGCCGGGATCGTATCCTTCGCGGATGAGAGTCATCGGATATCCACCTTCGCTATGAATCTCTCCATCCGGTGTTATATACGTTTCGACACTCACCCAAAATCCGGCCAGCATATTATCATCTACCGAAACCATGCCCGAACCGGCTACTTGCAGACGTACGCGAATCGTTCCATTCGAGTCCCTAGCCGTGCCGATTCCAATTCCTGCGTACACGTATTGATCGTCTTCATTAACGGTTATTTTGCCTGTGTGCTCGACATCGAAAATAGTGTCGGTTCCATCGATGGTGTAGGTATGGGTTTCCGAACCACTGACGTTTCCTTTGCTATCGATTTTAAGCACGCCGTACTCCACGCCTTCGATCCCGGCATCGGTGATCCAGTTTCCTTCGAGTGCCTCCACTTGGGCGTTGGTATTTAAAGCAAACGTTGCCAGCACAATCAGAATCAATATTGCGAAATTTCTTTGCTTTGTCATCGGAACAATCTCTCCTAATCTTTTTTTTATCTTTATTAATGTGGATTAAATAGTAAAGTGCCTCATCAAGAAAAACTGTTGGTAAATTTAGGTTAGGGTGAATTTTCAAGTGGATGATATAAGGCGATTACCAGCGCTTGGGACGTCCGAAAACCATACACTATTTTGGTTCGCCCTGTTATTTAATCCTTGCACGACACCGGAAGAAAACTCTTTTTGCCCGAAACTAGTTCAAAATTAGTTCTCAATGGCGGCGGAGTATCTTTGCCACCTTTGCAGGTTCGCGGCACTTCGTTTTTCATAGGTTCTATAATGTACCCCAAAATTCGGACAGTGATTTAAGGTGGGAAACCTCGAAGC
>CAZSIZ010000002.1:37905-54813 GCA_964606645.1 uncultured bacterium | reverse complement strand
GCTGACTGGTGTTCCGCCGTGTGCTCTTCCTACCTCGACTTGGACGCCTACCCTCACGCCTTCCCACACACCTACTCATACACCCACATCGACACCGACGTTTACTTTTACCCCGACTCCAACCCATACGCCGACATTAACACCGTCAGCACTTTCTACACCTACACCATCTCGAACACCATCGGTCGCACCGGATTTTACTCCTCTCCCAAATCCGACTTCTGTTACGGCATTCCAGCTGATGAAAATCCCGGATTTGAAAGCGGTGTTAAATCATTCCATCAAAAACGTTATCGATTTAAGTGAGTATCTTTTGAATCCCTATCAAAATAATGCGGATTTATCCTGGTCGGCTCAAACTGAAGCCAATGCGCCTCGGCTTGTTTTTGATTCAAAAGGAAGGCTGTCAATCCTGAATCCGACGTCCATTGGTCGTTTTACGACCACCATACACGTTACGGATCGAATCCATTCCGATTTCCAAACAATTGATATCAAAGTTTCCCATTTTATTTTCAGCCGATTCTATGATAAACCACCCATCCCCCTTATATCATTGGAAATTTTCCGTACCTCTTATTCTTTATACGACTTAATCGACCCTCCGGAATTCCCTCGGGAACAAATTGCTTTTGAAATCGCTCAGCCGCTACACAAAGGAATCGAGGAAGTGAAAATCCTACGGGATGGCCACTTGCTGGTACAAGCCGCCGAGTCTCCGCCTCTGACGCCGGTCATGCTGGCCGTTATCGCACGTTATCAATCGCCGACACCGACACTGGAAGATGATCCAACACCGATTCCAACACCCACACCAACCCACACCCCTCAACCGTCCCCCACGGCAACGAAATCCCCAACACCGTCGCAGACTCCAACTCCCGCAATCGTCTTGAAATCCTGTGGAAAACAAATTGCGTTTACCCTTAGCCACCAATTGGATGTTGGACCGAATCCAATCGATTTGGCCACTTCCGATATCAATCAAGACGGTTTTCCCGATTTCGTTACGGCAAACTACGACAACGATACTGCGACGTTATTACTGAGCCAATTCTCACCGGAACGATACGAGCGCTCTGACTTATTTGCTGGGGAAGGATGCCTGAACGTTCTTGCAGAAGACTTGAATGGAGACGGCTGGACCGATTTGGTGTTGCTGAGCGCGTTCGATTCGATGCTTTCTTTCTATTTGGGTACTCCAACATTCATCCAGCAGGAGGTACAGAGAATCACCTTGCCTTTCGAAGTTACGCTTCCATCCGATTTATTGCAGCGAACTCGTTTGAGTCTGCTATCCGAAGGGAATTTTTTCAGTTCATCCCGTCCCTCTCTTGCCGTGGCGGGCGGGCAAGAGATCGCATTCTATAGACTCACGACAACAGGAGTACTTCAACTACGCCGGATCGAATCACTACCGGTTATGCCTCTTCAATTGACTTCAGTCGATTTGAATGCGGATGGAATCGACGAACTGGCGGTCACTCATACTCATCCCAATGGATTAACGGTTTATTCATTCGATGGTGGGAATCTCAATGAAATCACCTCGATTGATTTCGACAAGAATTTCTCAGGGAACACGCCATTAGGAACTTTCAGCGGCTATATCGATGACGATCTATTCGGAGACGTTTCCGTTTTTACGTTCGATGGTGCGATTCAATTATTGTTTGGAAATCGTTCGCGGGGGTGGTGGGGATCGATTTCCCATATTCCTCCAATGATAGTGAACGACTTTTCCGGTGGGGATTACGACGGGGACGGACTGGTCGAACTGCTCATCGCGGGTTTGGATATCCAATCCGAGAAGCCATCGCTCACTCTCTTATGCGGTGACGAACCCGGCTACTATTGGGGATCGGCGCAAGTTCCGGTGTCGCTTTCGTTTCCGCTGAATCAGAACTTTTCCATCTCGACTACTTTTCTGAACGGCGATTCCTTACCCGATATCGTCTTAACGGATCGGGATAAAAATCAACTCGTATTTTTTATCAATCAAACAAGACGCTCACCTTGAATACTTTCAATCGAACTTAATTTCAGTCCACAACTGGGATATCGAAGAATCCAGAAGTACAATTAAAGTTAGAATTTTTTTAATCAAAGGACTACACCCCCTCAAATGAAGAACGCTCATTCTCACAAATCCGGCTATATTGCGCTGATCGGCAGACCGAACGCGGGGAAATCCACGCTTCTCAATCAAATACTGGGGCAAAAATTGGTCGCGGTGACGCCACGGCCACAGACGACCCGTCATCGAATCTTCGGAATTTTCGACCGCGATGACGTTCAAATCGTTTTTCAAGATACGCCCGGACTGCTCGATCCCAACGACGCCATGCACGAATTTATGATGCGGGAAGCACAGCGGGCGCTGGAGGATTCCGATGCGGCCGTCTGGCTGATCGACGCGATCAAGGGGATCACGAAACGCGAACGAACGATTGCCGAAAAACAAGTCTCCATTTTGAACGTGCCGATCTGGGTTGTTTTCAATAAAATCGACAAAACACCGCTCGATCAACGTGCCCGGCTGGCCGACGGAATAGCGGCGATCGACTTTTCCAGCCTTCAATCCATTGAGTATATTTCAGCCCTTCATGGTGATGGCGTTAATTCTCTGCTGGAAAAAATCGTGTCATTTTTGCCGCAAGGTCCCAAATTTTATCCCTCGGATCAAATCAGTGACCGCGCGCAGCGTTTTTTTATCGAGGAAATCGTTCGGGAACAAGCCTTCTTGCTTTTACGTCAGGAAATCCCCTATTCCTTAGCCGTCCAAATCGAAAAGATGCACGAGCGAAAGGATGGTTTGACTGATATCCATGTCGTATTACACGTCGAGCGGAAAACCCAAAAGGGGATATTGGTTGGGAAAAGTGGTTCGATGATTAAAAAAATCGGCACTCACGCCCGTCAAGAAATCGAAAAGATGACGGGAAATAAAGTATTCCTTAAGCTCTGGGTCAAAGTAAGCGATCATTGGAGAAAACGGGGCGATCGACTGAAAGAATTTGGATACACGGATTGAAGCACAAATTGTTTCTGAAAAACCATGAATTGATTCGCACCTAAATAATTGAAAATAGTGGAGTTAAATTTTTTGAATTTGCTCTTGACATCTCTCACGATATCTGTAAGCTGTTAGGTTAGGTTATAGTTTTTACTCGGGGAAAGACGATACCTTGGGAGGTTTATCGTGCCCATCAAACCTGCTTTTTCTGCGGTTGAATTACTGCTTGTCGCGGGGATATCCGCGATACTTGTCGTAATCGCGATGCCTGGATATATGGACGCGAAAATCCGAGCCGAAGTAGCGGACGCGAAGTTGTCGGTTCGTGAAGTTAATAATGCAATCATCCAGTATAAAATCGATTTCAATCAGTTCCCCGAAGCCCCTCAATATGGAATGCCGAATCCCCTCCATCGTTTAGTAAAGAATCAATATCTCAGTTACACGCCGAACGATCGATTCAAGGAAGGACTTGAAGGAATCGGGGGCTATTACGCCGATACATCTATCGGTTTTGATTATATGTACTCCAAAAATCCAGCGTATCAATTGACTCTTAAGAGAAGAAATTCAAGAATTGCTTCCACCTCAAATGGTTTTACTAGCGAAAACGCGAACACAACGTGGTACGTAAAAAGTATCGGCCCCGACCGAACAGACTTTCACGATGAAGGATTCGGCCGTGGGTCCAACACTCCAAACCTTCTCGATTTGGTCGAATGGGATCCGACGAATGGCTTGATCAGTTTAGGAGAGATCGTCAGATTCTTTCCATGATAGAACTTCTTATATAAAACAATCAAAAAACCGCCGCTTTCTCATCAAGAAAGCGGCGGTTTTTTTCTCTGACTCTCCGGTAAAAAGTTAGACCTTGCAGACGAAACGGCAAGGCATAGGTATTCATAAGCGAATCTTTATACTCTCTCTTGCGGTCACTAAAAGTGTTTTCGACTTTTTACCATTTCGTTTTTATTCGATCACGCCTCGTTTTTTAGAATTGCATGCTGTGTAATTTTGGCTATCATCAATACAGAAACCTGCTATCGGATAGAAACGGGGAGAGCGGATATCCATGTTAAAAATCGAATCAATCATCGTCGGCCCTTTGCAATCCAACTGCTTTATCCTTATGTGCCCGGAAACCAGAGAAGCCGTCATCATCGATCCAGGCGACGAGGCGGACAAGATTATCAATACGATTCAAACCTTAAACGCCGAACCGGTTTCCATCATCAACACTCATGGGCACGGCGACCATATCGGAGCCAATGGAAAGATTAAGGAACGATACGATATTCCTCTCGCGATTCATGAAGGCGACGCGCCGATGCTCACCGATCCGAATGCCAATTTTTCCGCGTTCTTAGGCGTTCCGATCATTTCTCCGAAAGCGGATCGCCTTTTGAACGATGGCGATGAACTGGATTGGGCCAATCGAAAAATCAAAGTGCTTCACACGCCAGGCCACTCTCCTGGCGGTATCTCATTGTTTGTGGAAAATCACTTGTTCTCAGGAGATGCCCTTTTCAAGATGACGATTGGCCGAACGGATATCCCCGGCGCATCCCACGAGGTGTTACTGAAGGGAATCCGGGAAAAGATTTTAACACTGGATGATGAAACGCTGATTTATCCAGGACACGGACCGATGACCACCGTCGGGGAAGAACGTCGAAACAATCCATTTTTGTTAAACTCATAGGAAGGATCGTTCTCGAATGAGCGATCGAAACAATACATCGGTAATTCACCCATACACGCGGGAATTCTTGGACTATTTAGCGATCGAACGCGGGGCAGCACGTGCGACGCTGGAAGCCTATAAACGCGATATCATTCAACATTTCGATTTTCTTACTGAACGTTCTCTGAATTTCCCCGGCGGCGTAACATGCGCCATATTCAACGATTATCTGGATTGGCTTCGCCTGAGGGGATTGAAACCGGCGTCGCTGGCTCGAAAAACATCGGCGTTGCGGCGGTTTTATCAATACCTCACAGGCGAAAAATATTATAACGAAGATCCCAGCCGTTTATCGCGTTCTCCCCAGCCTCCGAAACGCTTCAAGGGGGCGCTTACTCAGGACGAAGTCAATGTGCTGATCGAATCGACAGATCGAGAAAAAAAGGAATGGATGCGGTTACGCGACCGGGCCATGTTCGAACTTCTCTACGCCACCGGTCTGAGAGTGTCCGAATTGCTCTCCCTGCGTCCAGGCGATTTCAATTATCAATACCAGTTTTTACGAACGATCGGAAAAGGCAACAAGGAACGGCTGGTTCCATTTCACGACGAAGCCGCTGTCCGGGTTAAGGAATACCTGCGGCGCGCCCGGCCTGAAGTCTGCAAAAATGCTGAAACGGAAGTGCTTTTCGTCAATCGATTCGGCAAACCGTTAAGCCGGATGGGATTCTGGAAAATCCTGAAGAAATACGCGCTCATGGCGGGAATCACAGCGGAATTGACCCCCCATACGTTGCGCCATTCATTCGCGACGCATTTGTTGGAACGAGGAATCGATCTGAGGGTTCTACAAGAACTGCTCGGCCACGTCAGTATCACGACCACGGAAATCTATACTCATATCGACGAACGACGGCTCACCGAACTCCACCGGCAATTCCACCCCCGCAGCCAGCGGAACTCGTGAAATGCACACGCACAGTACCAGAGAGAAGATCGTCCGAAGCGTTATTGGAGGGATTTTAATAATTTTTTTTCGTGCAAAAATTCCGTCTTTTCTCTTATATAATCAAGAGGGAAACGGGGTTTTATTTCATGTACTATACTTGCAATTTTATCACTGGTGCTTGATTCGCCTCGCTCTGAAGATTCACGGTCGGTATAAACGATCGTGCTGAATAGTTCGAGATCGGCAGCGTTTAATTTCCCAAACTCATCAATGATCCATTTAACATCATCTTGGTATTTATCAATAAAATCGGATGCTCGTTCAATAATTGTATTCGCGGCATTTCCCTTTTGGATTTCGTAACCGTAACCGCATGGATACATTATTGTTTCACTCGTTACGGCCTCTAAAACTTCTGCATACTTCAAGTCGCCTAATACATCCGCATCGTATGGACCATACGTGTACAGTCTGAAATTATAACCGAGTGGAACGTTCCTTAAGGCTTGAAGAAAGTAGGCAAGTTTCATGATTGCCGTGTGGCCAAGATTGGGATTCTTCGATTTATCTACTAATGTTGTAATCGTAGCCAAGCGATTCCACATTGAATCTTGAGCGCTCATATCTGATCTCCTCCAATTTTTTTCAATCTTTCCTCCGCTTCATCAACATTTTCTTTTTTTACGTATAGTGAAACTTTATTTATAGGTTGTATTGACGCAACAACTGAAGAGAATTTTGACAGCGGTAGTACTTTTCGTTCCTTTGTTTCTGAAACAATTTGGATATCATTTTCATTTTTTAGTTTATAATAAGATTTTTTGGCTTGACCTTCATAAGTTATGAGTGAACCAAGAGTATTGCGCCACTCATCCAAAATATCTTGATCCTGTATTGTTGGAGTTTCGGGAGTATGAACAATTTCTCTGTAATGATCTCGTTCTCTCAATCTTCGACCATGTTCTCCACCTTTTCCCTCGGAAAGGCAGCCTAATACTTTCCAATCATCCCATGCTAAATATTCCTTTAATCCGTCTTTAGTAGGTAGCGGAAACACCCTATTAGGGATAATTTCAGAAAGGGCTTTACAAAGGTGATGATCGTATATTACACGAGTTTTATGGAAATAAATTTGAGTAAACATAAAATATCTTGCTAAAATGAGTCCTTCAACCGCATGCCATCCCCCTTCGCTTACTCCAATCCGGGGACTTATCCTCCCCTGATCGGCATCACGACTATTGGATTCTACTCCAGGTACGACAACAACAGTATTAACGAGACGCCTCCAATCAAATCGACCATAATTAACACCTGCATGCAAGGAATCTCTGAGTAAGTAATCCATCCTATCCGCATCAAATTGGCCGTCAATTAAACCTAACCAGAATAAATAGTTCTTTGCTTCTGATTTTCCTTCTAAAGAATTCGCGATATCATTAGTATTAAATCCATAGTTCGGATTACGATCTAATATATCGCTAAAGTATTGGCGGATTATTTCTGCTGAGTACTTTTCATGTTTAAATGGGTTTCCATCTTCCTTTTTAGGAAATAATTCCTCCGATGCGTGAGAAAAAGGAGCATGGCCAACATCATGAAGAAGCGCCGCAATGCGAACGAATGCACGATAGCGCTTAAATCCATCTTCATTATATCCCAATTCAGATTTTAAAACATCTTTTGAGCGTTCAACAATTCCATCATACAAAAGCGAAGCCATGTGCATCACGCCTAAGGAATGTTCAAACCGCGTGTGCATGGCTCCCGGATAAACATAATCGGTCCAGGCCAATTGCCGAATCCGGCGAAGACGCTGGAAAGCAAAATGATTGATTATATCCCGTTCCCACTCGTTTAATTCAATAAATCCATAGATGGGACACCGAATTTCATATTTTCGATCCGTATCAGACATTCTGATATTCCTCGAAGAATAATTCTATCTTACCGATTATATTAAGGTTATGGTAATTATTAATGCTTTATCCATAATAAAATAAGCATGTTATTCTACAAGTTTATCGAAAGATCGCTGTAAAATCAAGTGATTTTTGATTGGAACCAAGGAGTGTGGATTTTTGTAAACCGCTATTCAGGACATGAAATATCTATTAAAATCAGATGATTACGTGGAAACACGGTACGATCCATTAGAACATTGGAGAGGATCATCGATGGAAACGAAAATTCTTTCCGCGCCAGAAAGAGAA
Organism: uncultured bacterium; assembly: GCA_964606645.1. Taxonomy (GTDB): domain Bacteria; phylum Hinthialibacterota; class Hinthialibacteria; order Hinthialibacterales; family Hinthialibacteraceae; genus CAZSIZ01. The sequence goes on along the minus strand of CAZSIZ010000002.1, from coordinate 46,951 downwards.
CGGCTCCTCCATGCCGCTGGAAAAGCATCGAGTAAGGCCTATGCGCCCTACTCGAATTATCAAGTGGGTTCTGCTCTGATTACTGTGAAAGGGAATCTTTACACTGGATGTAACGTTGAAAACGCATCCTACGGGCTGACGATCTGCGCCGAACGTTCTGCGATCTGTTCTGCCATTTCAGAAGAGGGGGGAGAACTGATGAGAATAAAAGCCATCGCAGTCGTTAACGATCGAGGCGATCCGTTTTCTCCCTGTGGTTCTTGCCGGCAAGTCATTGCAGAATTCGACACAAACACGATCGTTCTTTTCAGGAATAAAAATGGTTTCGTTGAAATGCCTATCGAAGAACTGCTGCCAGAAGGTTTTACACTCAAAACTATCTGAAAATTCAATAGATTACGCGATTTAGAAAAAGAAATAAATATCATACTGAATCAGAAGGGGACTTCTTCGTCGGGGGCTTCGTGGGCGGCGTCGAAGAAGCGTGTGTATTCGCTTGCAAAATAGATATCGACTTCACCGATCGGCCCGTTGCGGTGTTTCCCAATAATGAGTTTGTGGGAAAAATGGGTTTTGCTGCCGGATTCCAAATCTTCTTCCTCTTCCCCTTCGTACTGCCCTTTCAACGCTTCACGGTGGAGGAAAACAACGAGATCGGCGTCCTGCTCGATCGCGCCGGACTCACGTAAATCGGAAAGCCGGGGCAGATGATCGTCCCGCTTTTCCACTGCACGGGATAACTGGGAACAACAAACAATGGGGATATTCAGATCGCGGGCGAGAATCTTCATCGACCGGGAGATTTCCGAGACTTCCTGCTGGCGGTTTTCGATGCGTCCGCCCGTCGTCATCAGCTGCAGGTAATCGATAATCAACAATCCTAATTCCGGCTGTTGGGATTTCAGCCTTCTCGCCCGGCTGAATACCTCCGTCGGCGTCAGGTTCGGCGTATCATCGACGTAAAGCGGGATGTTATGAATCCGGCCAGCGGTTTCTAAAAACAAAGCCGCTTCTTTTTTAGTGAAATACCCGGAACGCAAGTGTTTCAAGTTCACCCGTGCCTGCGAACACAACACTCGTTCAGCAATCTGTTCGCTGCTCATCTCCAGCGAAAAAAGGCCAACAGGAATCCCGTTCAAAGAGACGTTCTCGGCGATATTCATCACCAAACTCGTTTTTCCTACGGAAGGGCGCGCCGCCAGTACGATCAAATCGCTGGACTGCAAACCGGAAGTGAGCTTATCGAAATCACCGAATCCCGTTTCCAAACCGGTGAGCGCGCCTTGATGCTGATGCGCCTGCTGAACTTTTTCGATCGCGGCATCCAAATATTTTCCCACGAGATCGAACGCACGGTCGGTTCGCTGCTGTGAGATTTGAAAAATTCGCGATTCCGCACGTGAGAGAATTTCCGTCGCGTCGTCCCCGCTGTCGTACGCATCCTGAATCGCCATCGAACACTCGCGAATCAGTTTGCGGCGCAAAGCTCTTTCCCGCACGATGGCGGCGTGATATTCGACATTCGCCGATGTCGCCACGCTCTGCGCCAATTCAGCCAGGTAAAATGCGCCCCCTACGTTGGCCAGTTCGCCTTTCCGTTCCAAGGCGTCGGTGAGGGTCATAAGGTCGATGGCAATCCCTTTCGACGCCACTTCGACAAGAGCATCGTAGATTTTCTGATGGTTGGGTTGGTAGAAGGCAGACTCTCCAAGAATACTGTGCGCGGTATGCAACGCATCGACATCAAGCATCATCGCCCCAAGAACCTGCTTTTCCACATCCAGGTTGTGGGGTAGAGAACGATCCGAAGCCGTGAGATGATTCGCCTTAGCCATCAATCCAAACGCCGATCATTAATAGGGATTATTTTAGAGTTAACAATTCGTACCAATCAATAAAGTGTTTTGTATTCTACGCTTTCGTAAAGCGGCGTCAACACCCTTTCATCCCTAACGCCCACTTGAAGATTTACCCGATGATGTGGTTATCTCTTATTACTCTCAAGTTACGAACTTTGATATCAAGTCCGGTGATATTATTTAAAATTATGTAATCCTTTTTTATCACGACACGTATTACTCTATTGAGAACACAATCCGGCTCAATACCGATTGTTGAGGAATATCCATGCGCGAATAAACAGAACATATTGAATTATCTTTGGTTATATCAATTTGTCATGAATTAATAGTGCTGTTTTGAATAGAGGTTCCCCGATTTTCGTCTCATACTTAGTCGACTGAAAATGGTGTGGCTCGAAGGGACTCAAGTTGTATATATTGCCGGTTTATATTAATATCTTTTTGATGTTGACTCCGATGCTCTCGCATGACGGCTAACAGAACGAGACGAAAAAACCTTGAATTATCAGGTATGTTTTCCGGTTCGTTATCAACTATACGTGTTATGTATCCAGGAAGGATGGTCTCTATGCACCAAAGAATACAAAAAACACCCTGGCTTTTGCTATCAGTATTATTGTTCATCCTTTCGGCAGGCTTTCCATTTTATGCCTTGGCTCAAGATCCCACGGCGACTCCCACCATCGACAGTGCGACAGCTGGGCTGGAAGGTTTTGAAGAAGCACAAGGGATGACGTTATTCGAGTTACTCAAAGCAGGCAGCTGGGTCATGATGATTCTGATCGCACTGTCAGCGCTCGCGTTAGGCCTGGCCATCTATTACGCTTTGACCTTAAGCGAAAAGAAATTGATCCCCAGTGAAACCGTTACCCAAATACGGCACTATCTCCGGGATCGGCGTTACGAGGATATCGCCCGGTTGTGCCGACGCTCGAAAGGTATGTTTTCTAAGATTATCGTCGCGGGAATTTCGAGGGGAATGATCGAGCCAACCGCCGCCGCTTCGACCATGGAAACGGTCGGGCGGCGTGAGTCGGAAGCCTTGATGCGCAAGGTGCGTTATCTTTCCGATATCGCCACTGTCGCGCCCATGCTGGGATTATTAGGAACGGTACTGGGGATGATCAACGCGTTTAATTTCATCGCATTCGATATTAGCGCAGTTAAACCGGTGGCGCTGGCCAGCGCCGTCGCCCAAGCTCTGGTCACGACAGCGGCAGGCCTGATCGTCGCCATCCCAAGTATGGGTTTATTCTTTTATTTCCGGGGGAAGCTTCAGTCGTTGATCAGCCGGATGGAAGAAGTGGCGGCTGAAATATCCGACCAACTGACACTGATCGAAAAGAAACCGGCGGCAGCAACGAAATCAAGCCGTCGTAAAACACCGGCACGCCCAACAAAAAAAGAGAAAAATGAACTTTCTAGGACGAAACAATAACGAAGAACCCATCATCCCGATGGCACCGATGATCGACATCGTTTTCCTGCTGTTGATTTTTTTCATCACGACATCCGTTTTTGCACGGCTTGAAAACGAACTCTCGATCACGGTCCCTACGGCGGAATCGGCAGAACCGCCCCAGCGCACGCTTGGTGAGTTGATCGTCAATCTGCGTTTTGATGGGGTTATTGTCGTCAATCAACGGCCGGTTTCCCAGAGACAACTTCAACTGCTTCTGACCAATATCGCGAAACGTTATCCCGACCAATCCGTTATTATTCGTGGAGATCGAAATGCGGTTTTAGAATACGCCATCAACGTTCTCGACATCTGCGCGAAATCAGGCGTCTGGAACGTCTCCTTTGCCGCATTGCCCCCAGACGAAGAACCATAATACTGAGAACGAAAACACTCATAGATGGATAATCAATGGAACGATTCAATGATGACGGTGATTAAGAATATTTTTAATATGAAACGCATGACACGTTTTTTTCCGGGAAACGGGATACCCGCTTGGAGAATTCTCTTATCTCTGAGTCTGGTTTCCCTTTTCGTTATGGTTCCAATCGAAACCGATCCGGCTGAATCGGCCCAACCCACTGCGAAAGAACGCCAGGATCTCGATTTTGCCGATGGCCTCTACCAACGCGGGATGTATGAAAACGCCGCCCGCCAATACGAAGAATTTCTCAAGCGGCATTCCACGAGTTCATTCCGCGAAATCGCCACGTTCCGTCAGGGAGAATCGCTGTATCAACATGCGTCCAAACAACGCGAGGGCGATCCTCAAACGTCCAATCTTACTCTAATTAAAGCACGGGCCATTTTCAAGAATCTGATTGATACGTTTCAACAAGGAGAAAAAATCCAGGAAGCCTTACTGCGATACGGAGAAATTTCGTACACGCTCGGTGACGCCAAAACCGGATTGAATTCGCTGGAACGTGTAATCAAAGAGTCGAAAGACTCGGCTATATTGGAAGCGGCACTCTTTTATTCTGCCCGAAGTTACGAAAATCTCGCTCAAAATAAGAAAGCCGAGGAACAATATCGGCGGATTATCGCCACGTATCCAAAAGGGGAATACACCGCTTTCGCCACGTATCTGCTTGCCGAAGTGCTCGCCAAGGAAGACCGGGCGAAAGAAGCAGGGGACTTGCTGAACGATCTCTGGAAAAATTCTTCTAAATACAAATTCCCAAAAGGATCGAAGATTCTTGAGGACGCGCAACTGCGGTCCGCGCAAATCCTCTACCAGATGGATCGTTTCGCCGACGCCTCGAAAGCCTATCAAGCGTATGTCGACGCGCATCCAAACGGGAAAGAAGCCGCGAAAGCCAAATACGGAGCCGCCTGGGCGGAATACCGGCAAAAAAATTACGCCCGGGCGCTGGCCATCGCCGAAACGCTTCAACGTCAGAGCCTCCCTCCGGATTTGCTGGCTGGAATTCTTTTTTTGAAAGGAACCTGTTCCTACCAGCAAAAAGAATATCCCGGCGCCATTCTCTATTTTCGCGAAGTCATCGCCGATCCCAATGCGGGAGAGTATCGCGAACGGGCATGGTATCAACTGGCATGGTCCTATTACCTGTCAAGCCAATACGGACGGGCCATGGCGGAATGCCAGAGCCTGCTTCAAAAAAACCTCTCTCCCTCGATGAGTGGAAACGTTCATTTTCTCCTGGGACAGACCTACTCGCAGCAGCAAGATTATGATAACGCCATCTCCGAGATGCAGCTCGTTCTGCGAATCGATCCCAATGGAGAATACGCCGAAGAAGCACTCTTTCTGATGGCGGACCTTCATTACCGTCAAGAAGAATACGCTCTCGCCGCAACGGCTTTCGAGCGATACTACGACACGTATTCAAAATCGGATCGCGCTCAAGAAGCGTTGGTCTGGGCAGCCAATTCACGCTTCGCCGGGAAAGATTACGAAGGCGCAGTGAGCACAGCCGATCGATTACTCCATGCGTATCCCAATCTCGCAACCAAACCGGATGTCTTGTATCGAAAAGCCTTGGCACACTATCAATTAAAAAACTATGACGATTCATTTCTCGCGTTCGCGGAAATCCTCGCGATATCCGGTCAAGATCAGAGAAAATCCGAAGCGCTTTATTGGCAGGCTTATATTAAAGAGATTCAGAAACAGAAAAAAGAAGCCTCCGCCCTATACGCCCGCCTGCTGAATTCCTATCCGAATTTCAAAAACCGGGATGAAGTACAGCTACGAAAAGCGTTATGCGACTACCAGACCAAAGATTACGAAATTGCCTACGAAGAGTTTCTCACCGTCCTATTTACCGATAAAGGAACTCAACTTCCCGCTGAAATTATTTTCTGGATGATCTTCAAAGCCGACGAGCTGGGGAAACACGAAGAGGCGCTTCGCATTGCCCAGCGGGTGCAGGCGACGTTCGAACACGAAGCGATCCGCGAACGCGCGATCATTGCAATCGGCAATCAATTAGCCGCCTTAAAACGTTGGAAGGAGACACGCACCAACGGCGACGCCTTCCTGAAAGCCTATCCTGAGAGTTTATTCAAACCGGAAATCTATTGGAGTTTAGGGAAGGCGTCGGAAGGCCTGAACCAACGGGATAAAGCTTTGGAATGGTTCGAGAAAAGCCTTCTCGAACTCCAGCAAATGGGCAACCCCGACCCGCTGTTCGAAGCGACGCTGTATATGGATCGGGGACGACTTTTCGAATCGCTCGATCAAACGGGAAAAGCGCTGGAATCGTTTCTCCGTGTCGCCATTATTTACGATCATCCAGAGTTAACTCCCGAAGCGATGGTTCGGAGCGTTCAATGCCATCTGGTCTTAAACGAGAAAAGCGAAGCCAAAACCATGTATGATGAACTCTTCGTGCGTTACAGGAATTCATCCTGGGCAAAAAAAGCGAAAGAGAAATGGCTGGACGTGCTTGGAGAACCGCCCGAACCGGACAATGAGAATCAATGAAACTAACGATCCCACGCTCTCATACCAGCTACGCGCTTCCGGGACCGCCGAAAGATCGATCCTGGAACCGGCTGCTCATCATCGCGATGGGATTGTCCATTCTGATTCATTCCTTATTCATTTACGTATCGACGGGATGGCAGATCGCCGATATCACCCAAATCGAACGCGACGTCGAAACGCTCTTCAAAGTCCAATTGAAAGAATTAGTATCCCGCAATTTCGTTTCACGGCCCACTCATCAACAACTGATCGAAGAGCGCGCAAAAATCCTCCAGGACAATATCACGTCCATGAGCAGTCAACCGTCCCGGATGATCGATCCTGAGATGAACTCCATGGCACCTGTGCTCGATCCGGACACGTTGCCGGAATGGAGCGAAGAGGGGAAGGACAGTCCATTCGACTCCGATCAACCGGCCCGTGAATTGATTTCATCGGAAATCAGTCAAAAAACGGTCAGTGAATTCGAAACCGATGCCGCCCGCTCCGCGATCGACGACGATGTCACTCCTCAGCCGATTCCATTGGCCGGGCGGGGCGATGGAACCCGACGCCGGATTATGGCCAACCTTCCCACGCCCGTTCTACAAGACGATCCAGTCGTTTCCCGCTCAATCAAGACGGTCTTGCAAAAAACCACACCTCCTCCTGCGCCGGAATTGGAAACGTCTGAACCGCCGATCATCCTGCCACCGATCAATGAACTGCTGCCCTCCCCGGAATTGATTCGCCCCAATCCCGGTTCGCTCTCGCTTCAAACCGAAGAGGATGCGAAAAAGGAGATCGAAGATAAATTCGTTCGTTTGGACGATCTCGTTCGGGTGGAGTTATTCACGTATCATCACATCGGCGGCGACGGTTATTTCATGGTTCGCATCCGTCCGATCACCGCAGACGACCGGCTTCGTGTCTTACCAAAAGACGTCGTATTCGTCTTAGACGCCTCGGGCAGCATGGGGAAAAAGCGACTCAAGGTTATCAAAGACGAATTGAAAAAACTGCTCAGCCGCCTACGCCCTGAAGACCGCTTCAACGTGGTCGGTTTCAAACAAAGCGTGAAACGTTTCGCCCGTACCCTATTACCATCAAGTGAGGAAAATAAGAAATTGGCCTGGCGCTTTATCAATCCCCTGCTGGCGTCGGGCCGGACGGATATCTATAATTCACTGCAACCGCTGGTTCAGCTGGGAACCGAACGGGCGCGGCCTTTGGTCATGATTCTCATCAGCGACGGGCGGCCGAATGTGGGGATCGTCAACAGTCGGAAAATAATCAACAACTTAACTCGCTTCCAAGGGCCGAGTACTTCCATCTTTTGTATCGGGACGGGTGACGAACTCAACCGCTACCTTCTCGATATGCTGGCGTTTCGTAATCGGGGTCTGGTTGCATTCGAGCGTAGCCGTTCTCAACTGCCGGATGTCATTCAATCCGTCTTCGGTTATGTTGAGGATCCGGTTTTATTGCAAACTCGCGCCCATTTCCGAGGGATCGATGAAACCGAGATTTATCCCAAATCGCTTCCCCATCTATACCTGAAAGGCGAAATTAAAATCTGGGGCCGCCTGCATGGCGAAAAAACTTTGACCTTGCGTCTGATCGGCGAAGCATTCGACGAACAGAAAGAGATTCTTCTTGAAATTCCGATCCCCGAACGGGATACGGGGACTTACGAGATCGCCCGCGACTGGGCTTTTCATAAAATCTATCACATCGTGGGTCAAATGGTTGAAGAAGAGAGTGAAAAGCCGGAATACCTGGATGAAATCCGAAACCTGAGCCGCACCTACCGAGTTGTTACCCCTTATTCAGAAGAGAATTAAGAAAGAATAAATCTATTTTTTCGGTCTATTTGTACTTTATTCAAGATCGATTTGATGGTTTAATGTATTTCTGTCACTATCGAATTAATTTATTCGTACTGAAAGGAAGTAGAAAATGAAAAAGTCAGGTTTCACACTCATCGAGCTTCTGATCGTTGTCGCCATTATCGGGATTCTGGCGGCAATCGCAGTGCCGAACTTTTTGAACGCACAGATTCGAGCCAAGATTTCCCGTTCGTACGCAGATATGAAAAACACGACAACCGGGATCGAACAGCTTCGTATGGATAAAGGTGTCCTGCTTATCGATTTCTGGGACGACGATACGAGCTGGGGCCAGAAACGGATGGCCGAAGTATTCAACGGAGTCGGACATGAACCGGAAGCAACTCGGCGGCAGGTTCACGTTCTCGCTCCGCTGACCAGCCCGGTTTCTTATATGTCATCGGTTCCAATCGATCCTTTCGTTCCCGGCAATCTTACTGCCACATCCGGCGGCCATTCGGAACGATTCGGAATTACGGGTAATAACGTCTATTACTATGCCGACAACGATCCTCAAGGCGGTGGTGGTGGTTACGGCGGAACCAATTACGATCCACCCATGAAAAAAGGGGATTACATTCTGTATGCATTTGGCCCTGCTGCCAAACAGATGTATGGTTCATCGAACGGGATTCGTTACGGAATTCCTTACGATACAACCAATGGAACCGTAAGCATCGGCGATATCATGATGCGGTCGGGCGGCGGCCCTGTTAAAGTGAACCGCTTGGGTGGGCGTTAGTCAATCGAAACAAGTTTGCTGTGGGTTGCTAAATCAGGGTGTCTTTGGTGTGTCTGTAACGCATTGCTTCTTCTTTTTCGTTAAGTCGACAATCTTCCCATCTTCCCATATATAAACCGGCGTGTTTGTTCTCAGTCCCAATTCCAGGGCATTTTTCCC
>CAZSIZ010000002.1:0-37895 GCA_964606645.1 uncultured bacterium | reverse complement strand
GGCCTCAACTTTTTGCAGTTCAGGGTCTTTGATATCTTTATGCGAAACAGTCATCGTTCTCCTCGATCGATGAGACGGGGCGTTTCTTTAGAATTATCATAGTGAATCCAAAGATCCACGATAGGTTTATAAATCATCTGGAAGTTTTTCCATCCCAAGTCGAATCGTCTTCGAATGACTTCTTCAGGGATATGATGGCCACCTTGAGCAACTCGTGAGGCAACGCGGGCAATCGCCATCTCGACACGGGGAAGACTGAGAAAAATCAACTTGACTTGATACCTCAACGCTTGCCACTGATGAATTTTAACTGCATACAGTTTACCACTTAATGTGGTCTCGAACGAAAAACTTTTTCCCTGGCGAACGTAGGAATCCATCTCTCGCAACATCAGCTTTCCCGACCGGATAGCAGCAGATTCAGGTTGGAATGGTGAAAGTCCGCTTGCGATCAGATCGGCGTTAATGAATACTGAACTGTCTGCTTCCTTGGGAAGAAACTCATACGCAAAAGTGGTTTTCCCCACACCATTCGATCCAGCAATGATAACGATCCTCTTTTCGCCCATACGGTAATCTTTCCGTTCATAAGTTGGGAGTTGTCTATCTCTCGTCGAAAAAGAAGAGAACTATGTTCAACGATAGGTGGTTTTATGGTCGATCTTTGCAAGTACACGCTCTATTGAATCATCATATTTGACTTGGTATTTCATACAAGACCTAATCTTCTTCGCATTTCTTCAAAAGGAATAAGGGTTTTCCCACCGGATTTTTCAACAGATTCCAGGATTCGGTCGAAATCGGCAATGTCTTCTTCCAATCCCACATCGTCGTCTTCCTGGAAAACCATATCATCGGTCAATTCGTCGATGAAATCCGAAACCTTCTGCACCTGTTCATCAGGCAAATCCCGGATTTTAAGGATCGCTTTTTCTTTTTCGACGGTTTTCATGGGTATTTTCTCCATGTTCGGGTCATCAATTTTTCACTCATTATACTACACAAAAACCGGAATAGATCAAAAGATACGGCTCTTCACCCGACTCGGTTCAGCCGTCTGATGCTGAGATAGTAAAAAAGAGCGGTTCCCGTTCCATACACGATAAAATGGAGCCCCGTCACGAAGGCAAAGGTATCGGAGAGAGAAAACAACACTCCATTCGATGATTCGGGAAACGTGGCTAGCAGGTAGAGTGGACTCAATTGAAGGATCAGTTTTTCATTAAGAAACGGCATCCAACGCCGGGCGATTATCGCCATAACGAAGGGCAGCAAGAAATATAAAATGACCAGCATGTATCCCCAGTTGATCGCTCGACTCACTTTGGAGAGACCGATCGAAAAATACGTGGTTGAAACCACGACGAACGCCAAGTTCAACAAAAGGATGACCGCGTACCAAAACAAGTGAAATAACGAAAACGCAGGTAGTCCCATCCGGCTGAAAAGATTAATCACCATCCGAAGAACGAACGCGATTGCAAATGGCGTCAGAAATAACACGCCGGCTCGAATCAGACATTGGGATAACGCGCCTTTCAATTTTCCATGAAGCAGCACCCGTGTGTTTGAAACCGAGGTCATCAGTGAATCCCAGGTTCCACGTTCTTTTTCACCGGCGAAGAGAGGCGCCGCATAAGCCGGAGCCATCTGCCCGATCATGACGAGTGTCGCCAGGGCCACCCATCGTCCTTCCTGGATGGGCGTGAGCAGGAACAGGACGTGCGTGAAAAGAAAAATGACATACCATGACGGCAGGCTGAAAAGAGTCTTCGCGGCGGCATACCCAAACCGCTCACGGATATAATAGGGATTCTGCCCGTCCCGATAATCCCACCACGAGCGCATCGCGAGCGTTTTACTCTGGTTTTTCGTCACTTGTCCCATCTGAAATACGGGTATACGCCGCATTTCCCACGATCGTCTAATACGCGATTCGGGAAAACGTAGATGACTCCTCGCCGTATAGAGCAGCCAAGTTGCCATTCCCGTTGAAACAAGGATGCACGCGGTTGAAAAAGTCCAAATCCATAGTTTAGGTGGAAGAGAGGAAATTTTACGTAATAGCGTCATGCTATTGATCGTCACGATCAACAATTCAAGAATTCCCAGACAAATTCCCAACGAAAAAGCAATAAACGCGCCTCCCACGATCACGCAGAAAAAAAGACTGACGTGTGTCATGAGTATCGCTTTTAAGGTTGTTGTGGATTTCAACGCGTAATGAATAGCAAAAGAAGCGGACATATAACTCGTAATCAATAGAGCCAGCTCACCCATGATGACTTCGTAGGGAGAAACACCTCCACGGGTCATACAGATACCGATCAAAGGGAAGGTGGAAACGATCAGCAATACCATGACCCCGAGCGTCGAGATCAATTTCCCACCAAGAATCCGCCCGGAGGTTAAAGGCGTCGTGAGAAGCAGTGGGAACGTATTTTCATCTCTTTCCGTAATCAAGGCATGGGCCACGAGACCAGGAAGCAGCAGGATGATGACGGTCAGTTCACCCGTTAACATGGAGAAAAACAACAAACGGCCGGGAGGATACTGTGAATCCTCCGGCTGGAAAGCCCAGACGAAACATAAAATCGTCGTACAAACGGTCAACACAAGCGCCATAAGGAGAAAAAAACGCCCGCTTCGGGCGTATCGGATAAACTCCCGTAGCGTAATGGGATTATTACCGAACCAACCGAGCACCTTTTTCAACGTGATTCCCAGGGATAAGACACAGGTCATCCACGTCTTGGGGGGAGTATCTCTCATTGCATTGTCAAGATTCGTCATAGCAAAGTTATTATACGGGAACTCGTGAATATTTCCTGAGAGACAACGTGAAGTGAGCGATATTCGATGTCGTACACGTTATTGTCATCAAAAGAGAGGACTTTCAATATCCTCATCGTTTGTAGAAAGAATCAGGTGCGGAAATCTACGACTGAAATTCGTTTTCATGGAATAAACGAATTCATTCTAAATTAATAACGTGATTGACGATTGGAGGTTTAGGGAAAGGATAAAAAAACGAGCCGCAATCGGTCAAACGGTTTGCGGCTTGTTTTCTGCGTGTCCAGACAAACTTAATTAAGAAATAGCGACATCCAAAGCCTCCGCCAAAGTTTGCTTCGCCGTGAATCCAATCCACTTGTTGACGACTTCTCCCTCTTTAACGATCATCAAAGTGGGAATACTCATAACACCATATTTTTCGGCTAATTTTTGATTGTTGTCGACATTCACCGTAGCAACTTTCGCCCGGCCAGCATACTCGTCAGCCAATTCCTCAACCAACGGGGCGATTTTCTGGCAAGGGCCACACCACTCAGCACCAAAATCAACCAGTACAGGAACGCTGGATTGCAATACTTCCGTGTCAAAATTGCCGTCTGCAATTTCTACTGCATTAGACATAAGAATCTCCTCACACTATCGATATATCGTAAAAAATCGATTTTATTATATCCGAATGAGAATCAGGCGGCAAGTTGGCTGGGAGTATCTTCTCCCGGTTATTTCTCAACAACCGTATTTGCCGAAATCAATAAACGATTGATTCTACGATTCGATTTTTCTTCCTATTAACCGCATGATTCGTTTGTAAAGTTGAAAGCTCTTTCGCTGTTCCAGTTGGCTTCGCCAGCGTTGCGCGTCGGTTATTTCCTGGATGGTCGCCGTATAGGTTTCCTCCCATGCTTGCAGTCCTTGTTCGAGCCGGGAGACGTATTCACGGTACGCTTCTTCCTGCGAAGGAGAAAGCGAGGTGTCTTCAAGTTGATCTTCCGGTTTGGGAGGCTCATCGATGGGAGGTTCTTCCATCTCGTCAGCCGTTATTTCAGGTTCCGGTTCGGATTCCAATTCGGATTCCGGTTCCAGTTCTATTTTCGGTTCAGGATCGACTTCTGGTTCGGATTCCGGTGATGTCACCAAATCGAAGAGTCCCATCGTCACCTGTTGATGAAACGCCATATTGGCAGGGATTTCTTCTTCCCGAGGGGTTTCGACCATATTCAGGTTGAGCGGTTCGTCGGCATAGAACAGGTGGAGGAGGATTTTCCGATAGGCGGGTGTTTTGAACTCGTGAACGTACAGTTCATTCTCGTACCATTTATCCAGATGTTTGGCCAAATCCAGACTGTTCGGAAGCGTTTCCAGTAGCATGTCCACTAACTGCAGATACACCCAACGGTCTAACGCTCCGACATCGAACATCGCCACCTGACCGCCAAACTCCATCAACTGTCTGGCGATGGCGTCTGGATCCGGTAAATCGTATTCGGCATGTTCGGCGAGCCAGGGGTGCGGGCGGTCGAATCCTTTTTGGTAGGCTTCCCGTACTTGTTCTTCAGCGGCTTCGACCAAGGGATGCTTGCAAGGAAAACTGAGGATCATGCCCTGTTTTGAAATTCGCACGATCTCTTCCAAAGCTTTCGGCCGGAGATCGGACGGAACGTGTTCGAGCACGTCCAGACAAACCACAAAATCGAAGGCTTCGTCACGGAAAGGCAATTCGGCCACACTGCCCTGCAGCTGCTCTCCCGGCGAATCGACCAACGGGTCGCAAATCACCCACTCGTGCTCCGGCATCATTGACCGCATTCGCCCCGGATACCCGCCGACATCCAATAGTCTTCCCGGATCGGGAAGTGCCCAATTGAGTAAGTGTTTAACGGTTTCGCAACGCTGCCATGAATCGAAATCAAGCATCTCGACACTCCGGTTCGCTTCAGAATCTGCAACCGAATGATTTTACAATAAAACATCGATGGAATGCAATGCACACCGCATCTATTCGATAACGGTTGGAAGAGAAAGGGAAAGCGGCGCGTCCGAGTAAAATCCTTCGGCAAAAGTGACTCCGATCACCGCACCGATCGTCCGGTTATAGGCTTCCATCTGGGTTAAATAATCGCTGGTTCCCACATAGCGGTAATCCGGAGGTAACTCCGGATCGACGAATTGGCTGCGAAAAGCGCCCATCGCCTCCAATTTTTTCGGAAAATAATTCGTGATGTCTACGGCAAAAGTAATATCACGCATTTCATGCAGGAAATAATATAAGTAATGTTTGGGGGAAAACGCGGGAGAAGCGGTTTCCACTTTCGGCAGCCGTGCCAGGAAAAAACCGGCTCGAACCAGCCTCGATCCGGCCTCGTGGTCGGGATGCCGGTCAAAGGGGGTGCACACAAAAATGGAAGAGGCCTTGAAGCGGCGAATGGCTTCAGCGGCTTTCAAACGGTTTTCATGCGTATCGACAATACGGCCGTCGCCTAAATCCAAATTGCCGCGATAGTGAAGACCGAGTATTTTAGAGGATGCCTCCACCTCACGCATCCGGATTTCTGCATCGCCTTTGGTTCCCAACTCACCGCGGCATAGATCGATCACCCCCCCCCGGTTATTCAGGGCAATGAGATTAAGGATCGTTCCCCCCATCCCCAACACAGCGTCGTCGGGATGCGGCGCGAAGATCAATACGTCTAATGGATTATCGGTCATCGTCATGATTGGAAATGGTCAGACTGTTTATTGGCGGACCGTTAGACTGATTTTCAAAAATATATTTGTAATGGCGTTTGTAAAATCCCGAAAAAGCACGAGATTTTACAAGTCGTAAAGCATTCAATCCGACGTTACTTTTAAAAACCGCTCTAACGTTCTTCACGGGATCGAATAAGCGTAAGGATTTCCTTGGCGGAAGAGGCATTCAATACTTCATTACGGAAATATTCTTTTCGGAAAACTCTGGATATCTTGCTGAGGATGCTCAAAAACGACGTTTTTAGTCTCGGTTCTCCGGCCAAGAGAAAAATCAAGTTTACGTTCTGGTTGTCCAGTGACTCGAAATTCACTCCATTCTTCGAGATTCCCATACTCAGAACCAATCCGCGCACTCCATCCGCGGTCGCGTGGGGGATCGCCATCCCGTGTCCGATACCGGTCGTCTGGATTTTTTCCCGCGCTATCAACGCCTCAACGAGTTTGTCTGTATCGGCGACCTGACCGCTTCGAGCAGCCAGTTTCGCCATCTCCTGAATCAAACCCGCTTTGGTCTCATTCTCGACGTTTAAGCAGATACACGATTCGCTCAGGATTTCCGATAGATTCATTCAGCCGTTACCGTTTTTCGATTTGCGCGTTTCAATCAAGTAAACACGTTCGTATCAATTATACAAACCACATCCTGGACGGCAATCCATAACTCGAACCATATCGATACTTTTTCCAATTTTCGATTTCTTTTAAGACAAGTCGGAAATAAGTGAAAACAGGATGATACTTACACAATATATAGTATGAAATACTTAAATATTGTCGATATGTTGTTGAATGGTTTCCCGTTTTCAATTTTTTTAATGTTTCATCTTTGAATATCTTTTCTTTCTATGATAAAAAATACTTGATTTTCCGCAATAAAACTGGAAAATAGAGGTTAGGTGGATTTTGATTATGAAATCGATCATTAAAATAGGATTAGCCGCTATCGTGCTACTGGTTGGAATAAACGCATTGCGACCCGTCTGGGAAAAAGCGAAAGTCGATCTGGTTTCCCCTGACGGGAAAAGTTCGGTGATCGACGGGATGATCGGGAAAACCGCCGTTGACCGATATTTGGAAATAAAAGATAAAAAGGATACATTTAATCTGCCAGCCTTCAAAACCGGGTTGGTCATGTTTTACACTCAGCATGGACGGTATCCGAAGGATATGCAGGAACTGGAAGGAGCCGGCGATCTGTCGACCGATTTTACCCGTGACAGGTTCGGCAATCCGTTCGACTTAAAAGTGCTCAATCAGAAACACATCATTCTCCACAGTGTGGGGAAAGATCGAATACGAAATACGACGGACGATCTGGAATACCGAATCTCAATGTGACAGATCGTTGATCGAGTAAAGCGTTTCAACTTAAGGCCGATATTTCAGGCGAATCGATTCATACCGGTTGATGGAGGGCAGAATTATGGAAACCGTTCTAATCGAAGAAGAACAGATATCATTAATGGGAAAGATGCTCTACTATTCGGCGAATCATCTCACCAACAGAGAACGGGAGATCTACGACGAGTTAGTCGAAACGTTATTGCGGAAGGTCAACAAAATGCGTTCGATGGAACGCACCAAATCCGTATCGAACGTGACCGATGCCCAGAACGAAGCGAAAAAGAAAGAAATACGGAAATGCCGCCCGGACCAGCTCTGTAAAAAATTTATCGATGCCTGGAATAAACAGGATTTCGAAACGGAATTTTTCTGCCTCTCTCATTCCTTCCCCATGCGAAAACGCAAAACCGATAACGTTCGCGAATATGTCTTGCAGCGTATGAAGAAATATGAGGACCGGCGTCAAGTCGGTCCAATCTCCAAGCGGATCGAAGAAATTACGGCCTCTCAGACCCAGGGGAATAAAACCTCGGTCTATTGTATCGAAAACCATCGGATGCCCGATAAAACGCTGACTCTCCATCGGGAATACGAACTCATCTTCGAAGACGGAAGTTGGAAAATCGCAGATTTCGCAACTATAAAAAGCCATGAATCCATTCTAACTCACCAAGGCTGACATTTTTTTACAGCAATCGGTTTCACATATTCGTATCAATCCCTTCCCACCATCCTATCAATTCTCAATAATTTCCCCTTCAATTTTAATATTAAAAATGAAAATCCATGTCAAAATGATAACAAATCCAGCTCAGCAATTACAATATTATGTTACTAAACATCTTGATATATTTTCATAAATTTACAGGATAAAAAAATAATTTGAGTTTTTTTTCGAATTGACGATAACGTTACAAAGTTATAAGTCCAGACGTTTAAGAGAGTACTAGATCGATTGCGTACTGGATTCAATCGGCTGGCTGTTCAAGATAGAATTTCAAAATAATTGGGAATAATATTTGCTTAATTTATTTTTCGAGATATATTTAGAGACATATTATGATCGATTGGGTCTACGAGGGAATTCAGATTTTACCCCATTGTTTGAGTTTTCCTGGATGTTTCTAGTTAGAAACGATATAATAGAATCGATATAATAAATCGTAAAAAGAAGATGAAACGGTTGTTAACCCTAATGCGTGGAAGCCAAAGCAGGGAGCATTCCGCCATCCCAAGCGCGAGATATGTTCGCCTGCCCATCATGGTGTTTCTTTTATTATTTCTCGTTGCGATCGGATACGGCAGCGGGGCGATCTACTGGGTTGTCAAAAAAGACAACGACGTGGAGAAGTATCGAAGAATCGAATTACAGCTTCGTTACGATCTCAAAGAGAAAGACGATCTCCTCCAACAATACAAACAACGCATCCAGCAGTTGGAGCGTCGTGTGGAAATCCTGGACGCCATCGAGGAACTGAGCGCATCCAACGTGTCAAAGTCCGATCGGCACCAGATCGCGCTAGAAGTCGATCGAGCCAGCCTCAAATACGGACACGATCCTTACCTCATTCTTGCTTTGATGTCGACGGAATCGTCCTTACGTCCCTGGGTACGGTCGAAAAAAGGCGCTCAAGGCCTGATGCAGCTGATGCCCAGCACTGGCCGCGACTTATCCAAGCAGATTCGGAAAAATCCCAGTATCATCGGTTTGAAAGAAGGAGACGAAGGAACGGACCTTCACTATAAAAACATCGATGGCAATATCCAGCTGGGAACGTTGTATCTCACGAAACTGATGCTGCGTTATAAAAGTCTGGAACATGCGATTTACGCCTACAACCTTGGCCCAACCCTCTTTGATAAAAGGCGCAAGACAGGCGGCCCATACCCGAAGAAGTATATGCGGAAAGTATTGGCTAAATACACGCAACTAACGAACAAATACAAACGACACACCGAGCCGTCTTCTTCGCTGTATGCTTCCGCCGAACTCAACACACTGCTCGCACAGAATTCTTCCCATAAGCGATAATACCTGAATCGCCCCTATTGGCCTTTTCAAACCGAACACTTTCAGAGAAAATAATAGTTAAAATAATCCACTTTTTGGATTACGGTATCTAACAAAAAGCTTCAACCATTCAGCAGAAGACAGGAAATTATGAACACGATCGATCATAAATACGACCGCCTGAAAGCGATCCTGAAAGAGATGGGAAGTGTCGTGATCGGCTATTCGGGTGGTGTGGACAGCACGTTTCTCGCGAAAGTGGCGTCGGACACACTCGGCGAAAAAGCACTGGCCGTGGCGGCCATCAGTGAGAGTTTTCCCCAACACGAACGGGCCGAAGCGGAAGCCTTCGCCAACGGTCTGGGCCTGAACTACACCACGGTCACGACCCACGAGCTTCAGAATCCCGAATTCCGAAAAAACGAATCCGACCGGTGCTACCATTGCAAGCAGGAACTGGTTTCTCATCTCTTCCGAATCGCAAAGGAGCGCGGTTTCAACACCGTGGCGATCGGGACGAATCTTGACGATCTCGGCGATCACCGGCCCGGCCAGCAAGCAGCGAAAGAAGCCGGGGCGCGCAGCCCGTTGATCGAAGCGGAATTGACGAAAGACGATATCCGACAATTGTCCAAACGTCTTAACGTTCCCACACACAACAAACCGTCTTTCGCCTGCCTCTCCTCCCGGGTTCCTTACGGCGAAGAAATCACGGGGGAAAAGCTGGAGATGGTGGAAAAAGCGGAAGCGGTTCTGCGTGAGTTTCGGTTTACTCAGTTTCGTGTCAGGCACCATCAGAACCTTGCCCGAATCGAGGTGCTGCCCGATGAAATGCAAAATCTGTTCGATCACCGCGAAGCCATTATCGAACGCTTTCTAACGATTGGATATACTTATGTCTCAATGGATTTAACCGGCTACCGGACGGGAAGCATGAACGAAATCCTTTATCAAATAGAAACTCCGTCTAAAGTGGTTGGATAGAAATTGTAATGACATTGTTCTGGAAACATGGTTTTCCGGCCTGTTTCACGGAGCGGAATGCTTTGGTGTACTATGGGAGACGACCCCCGCTATCAGCGATTATCCCGGATCGTCGATCTCGTTAAATTCATCCAGAACAACGAGAGCGTCACCGCCAATGATATCGCGAAATCCTTATCAGTTTCCGAACAGAGCGTCTATCAGGATTTGAGAGAATTAAACGCGGTTGGGATTCCCATCTATTTTTCACAGACCGGTTACCGGATTCTGCCTTCGTTCAAACCCTCGCAACAAAATTTCAACGTGGAGGAATCCGTCATCTTATCGCTGGGATTGGCGTTATTGAAAAAGAATGGACTCGTCGACGGGAAGAAAGTTCAGGAGATCCAAACCAAAATCGCGTCACCGACGATTGAACCCTCCTCTATCGAAAAGATCACAGACTCCGCTCGGACATCGGCCCCACTAGTGAACATCGTCGATCCGGACGTGATGTCATTCCTTAATAAAGCCATTTTGGCACGGCTGTGCATCAAAATGAAATACCGTTCCAGAAAAAACGCTTCACCCACATGGCGGGAACTCAGCCCCTACACCGTGGTGTACCGCAAAGAAACCTGGTACACCATCGGATACTGCCACCGGCGCGAGGAAATTCGTACGTTTAAGGTTTCCAGGATTGAAGATACGACCGAATCCCAAGAGGCTTTCTTCACCGACAAAGATTTCGATATCGACCGCTACCTCATGCACAACTGGTACATCATGGGAGGCGAACCGAATGTGGTCGTCATTCGTTTCGACAAGGAAATCGCGCCTTTGATTCTGGAGAAAAAAGCCACCCACGGCCAAGTGTGGAAAGAGGGAGATTCTGTCTATTTGCAGACGGCCGTCTCCGGACTCAATGAAATCAGCTGGTGGATCATGCAGTACGGGGAACACGCCGAGGTGCTTCAGCCCCGCGAGCTGCGGCGGCTTCTGGCCAAACGGTGCGCGAAAATGACCGCCATGTATTCGACGTCGTTACGCAACCGTTCAGGGAGAGTGAAAAAATGCCGGAATACATCCCGTTAACTTTCGCCATCGAAGCCTTGTATCCCCCTATGGCGATGCTGAGCAATCAACTTCGCGAACTGTACGTGAAGCTGGCCGATCCCTGCCGATTCACCGAGTTCCGTCAGTTGGGCGATAAACACGGCGCCCGGCTCGCGGAAGGCTCCAACCGTCACCTCACGGTCGGGACGGACCGGGTGATCTTTCGCGACGATCAGACTCGCAGTCTGTTTTCAACGTTTACCGAAGACGTGAACTACATCTTGAAAACCTTACGCGAATTATTCCATATCCCCGTGCTGCTTCACAGTAAAATTACCGTGCGGATGCTGATGCCGTATCAGGGACCGGGAACGACGGTCGAGTTTTTTCAGAAAACGCTGATGAGCGACGCCACATCGAATTTCAGCCATTTCGATCGGCCGGTTTCAGGCGTAGGGCTTCGGCTGGTCTTTCCGCCAAGTCAGGAGCGGCATTCGACCTTTCATCTACGTATCGAACCCTATTTCCGGGATTTGAAAATGTTCTACCTGGAGAACAGCGCCCAGTTCTTCGATCCCATTGTCGATTTCAACGACGCGCAGAACTACATGGATTCGGCCTATAATTTCGTCAAAGAACAGGGCGGTCCGTTCGTTCTGTCGCTCTCCCCGCCGGTTTGACGCAACGGTCTTGATTTCCAATCAAGACCGATTCATTCCTTGATTGAAAGAGAGAAGTATTTAGTTCGATTTCAATAATCCCACGAAATCTTCGGAAGGAATGGGTCTGCTGAAGAAATAGCCCTGGGCGATGTCGCATCGTTCCGCGCGCAAGAAATCGAGATGGGATTCGGTTTCAACACCTTCGGCAACCACCTTCATATCCAGCAAATGCGCCATAGATACGATCGTTTTCGCAATGGCTTTTGCATCGGGACTATCCGTCACATCGCGAATAAACGATTGATCGATCTTTAAGGTATCGATGGGTAATTGTTTTAAAGAACTCAACGAAGAATAACCCGTGCCGAAATCATCCATTGCAATTTTGATCCCCATTTTTTTTAGTTCCAACATTTTTGAATGGACGAGATCGACGTTTTCCAAGAAAATACTTTCCGTGATCTCAAATTCCAATTGCGAGGGATCGACATTGCTTTCGTTGATGATCGACTCGACACTTGGAATGAAGTCGTCCCGCTTAAAGTGGAGAGGGGAGATATTGACCGCTAAATTCAAATCGGGAAATCCACGGCTTTTCCATTCATTCAGTTGAGAACAAGTCGTTCGAAATATCCAATTCGTAAGAGGAATAATGAAACCGGTCTCTTCCGCAAGCGAGATAAACTGAAACGGGGGAATCATTCCCCGATCGGGACAGTTCCAGCGGATCAGTGCTTCCATACCGATGATTTTCTGGGTTCGTATATCGATTTTCGGTTGATAAAACACAACGAATTCATCATTTTCCAACCCATTCCGAAAGTTACTTTCCAAGAAAAGCTTTTCAAAAGACTTATCATTCATTTCTTCCGCATAAAATCGAAAACTTCCTTTCCCTTCATCTTTCATTTGATACATCGCTGCTTCGGCATTTTTAATCAGGGTTGGGACATCCGTTCAATCATTGGGGAAAATGCTTATACCGATACTGGCACTCAGAGAAATATCGATATCCGAAATTTGAAAATGCATGGAATCCGGGTTCAAATTTCTTAAAATTCTTCGTGATACGGTCGCCGCCTCGTCCACATCCTTAACCACCTGTAAAAGAACAAGAAATTCGTCCCCTCCCATACGCGCCAGAGTATCACCTTGCCGGAGACTTTTTTTTATCTGTTTGGCTACTTCTTGAAGTAAACTATCTCCTGCCTCATGACCAAAGGAATCATTGATAGTCTTAAACCGGTCAAGATCGATCAGCATGACGGCGACTCGACTGTTATTTCTTCGCGCCTGGGACAGCGCCGTATTGAGGCGGTCGTTAAATAGCATACGGTTGGGAAGATCCGTCAGTGAGTCATAATAGGCTAGATGCAATATCTCCAATTCATCTTTTTTCTGCCTGGTAATATCTTGCAAGATACCCAACGAGCCAATTAGAGCGTTTTTTTCATCTCGTACTTGTATGGCCGAATTCGAGACCCAGTGTTTCTCACCGGAGCGTGCCGTGATTAGATAGTGCGCTTTCCACGAAATACCATCATCCCGCTTGGCTTTCTCGGTCGCTTCTTCTAACGATAAGCCCTCGAGTTCGTCTAACAAAATCACCTTGTCCGTGATCGAATCCCACAATTGAGGTGTCATTTCTTCCGGTGAATATCCGCAAATATCTTTGATTCTACCTCCGATAAACTCATAGCTATCTGTAGAATAATTGAGGTAATAAGGAACTGCTTCAGTGACTTCAATCGCCTTTCGATAGAGATACTCCTTCTTTTCTAAAGCGTTGACGGATTGAATGCGCTCGGTAACATCTTTTCCGGTCGATATAAAATGAGTAATATTTCCATCTTTGTCTTTGAGTGGGGATATGGTTTTATCCTCATAATAAAGTTCGCCGTTTTTTTTCTTGTTGATCGTAATCCCGGAGTGAATGTTGCCCGAAAGGATTTTTTCCCACACTCGTTGGTAATACTCATCGGAATATTTACCCGATTTAAGGATACGGGGCGTTTTTCCGACAACTTCCTCCTTTGTATATCCAGTCAATTTTTCAAAAGCGGGATTGACGTACTCGATATTTCCGTCGATGTCCGTCACAATGACGTGGTCTCCGGATTGCTCGATAATCCGGGTCATTTTTGGGATTTCTGGATCGAATGGTTTAACTTTTTTTTCTGATGCGTCCAACTTTGATCCCTCCACTCTGCCAGAATGAACCAAGAGAATGGGTAGGCAAATAAGCGAGATAAACTGAAACGGCTTGAATTATATAAATTTACTACCAGAAGTCAAGAAAGATAAACCTTACTCCATCAGTCCACCACACCACGAACGGTGCCAGTCTGGCCGGGAAGATTGTTGCTGTCGAGGCTGCATCCCGTGAACGGATTGTTCAATCCGAATTGGTCTCGCAAACCTTCCAAAGCCTGAACCTGTTCTTTCGAAAACAGATTGACTTTTCCCAGCTGGACTGCCACGAGCAGAATTTTGGCGAAATGCTCCAGCGCTTCCATTCGGTAATAGGCCTGGGTGAGCGTTTCTCCCCACGTTAACGCGCCATGATTGGCAAGCAGAACGGCGCTGTTGTTTTTTACGTAGGGAGCGATCGACTGAGGAATTTCATCCGTGGACGGCAATCCGTAAGGTACGTTGGGAATCTGTCCCATCAGAATGACGACTTCGGGTAAGACACATTGATCCAGGGAAATACCGGCCACGGCGAATCCGGTCGCGGTCGGGGGGTGGGCGTGACAGACAGCGGTGACATCCGGCCGCTCTTTATAGACATAGAGGTGCATTTTGATTTCGGACGAAGGATTGAGTGGGCCTCCGGAACGTTTACGGCCTTCACTGTCGACCACGATCAGATCGCTGACTTCCAACGATCCTTTACTGACGCCGGTCGGCGTGCAGACAAACTCATTGTCGGATATCTTACATGAGATATTGCCGTCGTTGGCCGCGATCCATTCTTTCGCCCACATCTTGTGGCCGATATCGACAATTTGATTTTTCGCTTCGTAGATATTCATGTTGCGCCTCTTGAAAACATTACATTAAAACTGTTTTCTAAAAAATTTGTGTAAAAGAAAGCCTTCATATAATTGATGAAGCCTTTGCATATTCCCCCTCACCCTAACCTTCTCTCAGAGGGAGAGGAGACTCGTTCAATGGTGATAACAAAATACTCAGCAGGAGCGGCTCGATGAACTTATTATCCCAAATTCGGTCATCAATTCAAGAATACCCGTTTCCCAATATCGATGAAAGCCCCATCATTACGCAGAAAGAGCAGATTACGGTCTCTCACGAATGCACGCAGAGGCGATCCAGCACAACAATAGAGAAAGGAACAGCATCCAGCCGGCCTGCACCGAGAGAGCGAACCACCACGAACTCCCGGTCAACAGCCTGTAACCCTCTCCGTAATTGAGGCATAGGAATAAGGGAGAAAAAAGACTGGGGAAATATTTTACGGCGATTGCCGAATTAGTAAAACGAAATAGCAATACAAATCCGAAAAGAATAAAGAACACCGTTGCGAAAGAAAAAATATAGACGCGCGTGGTTTGACGCAACCAGGACGAGAACCATAACGACAGGCTGAGATAAAAGCAACAGGATACGAGACAGATCAGAAACGAACCTAGAACGAATTCGAAATGAAACAGACTGCTGTCTCCCCCTCTTCCAATATTTTGATAAGAAATCCCATTGAGCGTGGTAAAAATCCCCACCAGCAGGCTCAATCCATAGAAAGCGAAAAACCGCCAGCCGAAAATATGGAAACCGGCTTTCATTTTACCCCAAACGATCTGCCAGGGTTTAAGCGTTGTCGTCCGGAGAAGGTCCCACGTATCCCGGTCGCGCTCACCTCGAAGCGTGTTCGCGCCGTAGGATAAAACGAAACAGGGCGTCAAGAGGATCGCGATAAATGGCAGGACAGGCCGCCAGCGTAACGAAAAATGAATTCTCGTATCCAAATGCAGAGTCAGGAGGATCAGACCGAAAAGAAACAGGGACAGGATAGAGAGAGTGAACCGGAAAGAAGAGTATCCATAGAATTCCCGCATCTCTTTCCAATGAATCGGATTGCTGCGATCGGGAATGAGACGGTCGTCGGGTATCGGGTTGTCCTGGTTCGATTTGCTCTCTTTGATTCTCGCGACCTGGTTGCGTATCGCGATGGAAATCTTCCGTTCCGGGCGGTGTTGATTTTTTGAGAGTTTTCTCAGACTGACAGTTATCAGAAACGCAATGAAACAGGTCATTTCGATCCCATGAAGCCAAAAGGGATTGAATGAAGCTCCGATCGTAGAAAAAATCGGTATCGAGTTGCTGAAATAATGGAAGGATAATGCGATTGGGGATAAAACGATCAAGCCGTAATAAAAGCATTTGATAATGAGGTATTGATCCGTATTCACTCCTATTGCCCCACTGACTGGGAGGATCACGAAGTAGACAAACGTCAGGAGATAGGCGATCGACACCGAGCGGATGGTACGCGGATAATTGATAGACGCCAGCAATCCGAACAGGGCTGTGACGACCACGGCTTCAAAAATCATGAGAAAGACGAATAGGATTTCCTGAGGCGCCACGCCCCCCATCGTAAAACAAATCCCGTAAACCGGGATCAACGACAAAAGCAAAAAACAGACGAAGAGGATCGAGGAGAGAAATTTGCCCAGAAAAATGCTGCTCAAGCTGAGCGGTGTCGTTGTGATCAGATCCCAGGTTTTTCGCTCGTATTCAATGTTGATTGCGGCCGCTCCGAGGGATGGCACGACGAAAAGCGCTACGATTCCCTGCCACAAGTTCAAGAGCAAGAAATATTCTCGGCCGGATAGTCCCGGAGCGTTCACTGCGTACTGGCGCAGGTAGCTGTCCCAGCTGATGAGTATGACCAGCGCGGCAGCCAGTAAAAATAAACCCAATTGAAAAAACGATCCACCCCGTCGCAATCGAGCGACCAATTCGCGCCGGATGATGGGATTGTTCAGCAAACGCGGCCGCGCCTGCCACCAACGATGAATTAAACGCATTGATTCCAACCCTCTATCAATCGATCAAAGGCAAATTATTTAACACTGTTTTTCGCATTGCTTTAACCGTCATAGAATACGGGGGGAATCATAAGCAGAAAATGGAGGTGGGGAGTACAAAATAGAAATCCAACGCTGTATCGACATGAATGACCCGGTCTTCTCCGCGAAGGCCGGGGGATTAAATGGGAAGAATGTAAGAAAACGGGTGCGTTAGCGCCGAATACGCTGCACAAGGGATTTCAACGTCGACTGGCAGGCCGATAGTTTTTTCTTCAGACTGAAGTTGGTTTTTCTTTCTGAAATCCCAGATTGTCTTGGGTCATTGCCCGATAGAAGGAAATTTTCACCTTCGATACCCACCAAAATACTCAGCGACATATCCGATTTCGGGAGTGCGTACTGTCTGTTCGTTTTCATAAATTCTTACCTAACCCTCATAATCGTGATGAATCAATTATCGGCAGATTTGTCAATTACATTAGAACCTCTTGCAAAATGAAAAAAAGGAACGAGTCCCTCATTCAATTCATTGGATTTAACGAAATCTCCAATCAAAGGAACGTTTTATATATTATATTACCTCAAATATAACATTACAAGCTAAGAGTACTCGTTTTTTGGTATAGAGAAAAGCTGTTTTTCACCGGCAGAGAAAAAATAATGAATTATCATTCCTGAATGGGTGATGATCGAGGGGCTTCCTCTGGTTCCGAATCATTTTCTTTCTTTCCTGGCTGGGAGCGATCTTGCAGAAACCTTGGGGCGCGACGTCCAGGGCGGCGTTGAATTTACTGGACAGGTTCTGAAATGCGACCAAGCCGGTTAATTCGATGATTGTGCGCTCATCGTAGTGCTGTTTGAGTCGTGTGAATAATTCATCCGATACTTGCCGGTCAGTGATCGTCACCGTTTCGGCGTACTCTAGGGCGATTTTTTCGGATTCAGTGAAATGCCGACTCTCACGAAAGCGGTCGAGATCGTTCAGTTTTTCCTCACTGGCTCCACGCTTGAGTACAGTAGCGGAGTTGATATCGACACAGAACGTACACCAGTTGATTTGCGAAATCCGTACAGTGATCAATGCACGCAGGACAGGATCGATCGGGGATTTTTTTCGGTCGAGCGTTCCGAACAGCGTCGCCACACCGAAAAACAAACCGGGCACTCGCGCCCAGACTTTGGCGGGTTCGAGCGCCTCGCCGTATTTTTTCTTCTGCGATCGGAAGAAAAGCCGTAAGTACCAGGGATAAGACGATTCGGGTTTGGAGGTGATGCGTGACATAGCAGTTCCTTTTCAAAAGAGTATAACTAATGAGTGAATTATACTTGTCTCAATGGAAAATGACGAATCCCATTCTTTAAAATAATGTGGAATGGCCTTTTTTCTTTTCATTGTTTTATGTCATAATAGTTTCTTGATAAAAAATTCAATCCAAAATGGAATGGTGGGAAAAATCATGGCTCGCAAAGACAAATACCGTTTTTCATTCGGTCCCTGGAACATTCACGAAGGTGCCGACCCCTTTGGTCCGCCCGTGCGTAAGGAACGTTCCTTCGCAAACAAACTGAAAGAGTACAAGAAACTCGGATTCGACGGCGTCCAGTTTCACGACGACGATATCGTCCCGGCGGATTGGGATGCGGTGAAAACGAAGCGCGGGGTTGCCCGTGTCCACAAAATGCTGCAAGGCGAAGGTCTCGTGCCCGAATTCGTGGCCCCCCGGATATGGGAAGATCCACGAACCATCGACGGGGCGATCACCTCGAACGATAAAAAAGAACGGCAGTATTGCATCGACCGATCTAAACGCTGCGTGGATATCGCCAACATGATCGGGACCAACCTGATCGTCTTATGGCCCGCGCGTGAAGGTACGTATATGCGTGAAGCGAAAGACGCCGCCGCCGCCACCGGGCATATCGTCGATTACCTGAACGTTTTGCTGGAACACGATCCCAACGTTAAAATTCTAGGCGAAATGAAACCCAACGAACCGATGGATATGGCTTACTGCCCCACGGTCGGGCATTTCCTGAGTTTGGCGTACAAGACGGTCGATCCCGATCGAGTCGGTGCGCTGATCGAGTCGGCACATTCGATCCTGGCGGGATTGGACCCCTCGGACGACATGGCCTTCGCGCTGTGGCACGAGAAACTCTGGAGCGTCCATCTCAACGATCAAAACGGCTTGAAATACGACCAGGACCGCTCCTTCGGATTCGTTAACCTTCGCCGCGCATTCAACACGGTGGATGTGCTGGATCAAAACGGCTTTGGACTGAACGGCGAGTTTGTCGGGCTGGATGTCAAAGCACTTCGCACTCAAAAGAACAACGTCGCGACCCGCCATCTTGCCAACAGCCGCGAGATGTTCAATCTGCTGCTTAAAATTTCTCGGAGTATCGACCGTAAAAAACTGAACGCTTTCAGGAAACAGCGGGACTATGAAGCGATGGAATTGATGATTATGAAAAAACTGATGAACGTGCGTTAGAGCGGTTCTCAAAAGTATGTTCGTATTGATAACTCTGAAATTCTAAAAAACCTTAGCTTTTCAAGGTTTTTTAGAAACGCTTATCAGAATGTACTTTTGAAAAATAGTCAAATGTTAAAATGCCCATAACCAATCGTATCGATTATAACAGGCCGCAGCCATTTGGGATTTAAATGACTGCGGCTTTTTTTTCATTCTCTATCGAGAGTAATACCGTGAGTTCAAACGTATCCCATATCGATTCGTTATCCCGATTGTTTTCGCTGACTGCTTTATGTGTCGTAGCGGGGGCGGCGTATATCCTTGTCGATCTCATCCCCGTATTCTTTCCCGAAAAAACGATTTCCTATCTGCTCATCGCCGTCTTGGAGGGGATTCTCGTTCTGCAGCTCATTCTGGCTTGGGGACAGTCTTTGAATCGATTGTCACTGCCGCATCTCTATCTCTTCTTCATGCTGTTCGGCTTGCGGCTTCTCTACCGTCTTTCAGGCAATGATCCCGTGATGTGGGGGCTTCGAATGGGGGCGGTTCATAATGCAGTTCTTGGATTGATTCTCTATGGCGTTGGGATCGTTCGGCTTCATCCCGCGATGTTTCAGTTTTCTCAAAAACGTTGTCAGGTTCTTGCATCCAGTGCCGTATGGATACGTCTGGTTCTCGCTGGAGGACTCGTTCTCTTTATGGCGTTTCTTTTCAGGACGTTTCCCTCCAGTCACATCACCCGCGATGGTTTCGACTGGATCCAACGCACGGCGCTGGAAGAATCGGTCTGGCATCTCTATATGCGCGAACCGTTGACGATCTGGCTCTACCGCACGGTTTTTCTCTTTGGGTGGGAACGATTCGAGATGACCAGCGCCGATGTGATTGCAACGCTTTCGATACTGGCGGGAGTATGGTGGACAGCATGGTTTCTCCTGTTTGTGCGCGAACGGATGGATGACATTTTCGATTGCATGATCGCTCTGACATTCGCGTTGGCGTCCGGCGGGATGCTGGTTCTCTTCTTCGGGCATATCGAGGTCTATCCGATTTTCATTGCCGCCGTTATGCCCGCGTTCTATTTCGTTCAGCGGTATTTCAACGGCAAGGGTGGGCTCAGCTGGGCGGCGCTATCTTTTTCCATTGCTTTTCTTTTCCATCTCTCGGCGGGCTGGCTGCTGCCCGCATTGGTTCTGCTTCCGTTCCTGAATCGGCAGAGGGAATCGTGGAAGAAGGACGTTCTCACGTTTTGGGGTGCGTTTTCAATCGTCCAAGTGCTTTTCTGGGGATCGCTGCTGGTGTTTTGCTATTCAAGCAGCGTCGACGCCATACTCGCCCGTTTGCACGTAACATTCAACGTCGGGCTGGACAAGCGCATGTTCCTGCCGCAATGGCTGTGGTTTCATCCGCTCCGTCTGATCGATCTGTTTAATGAGTATCTCTATCTTTCCATTCCCTGCGTCGTACTTTCTCCGTTAGCGTTGTTTTATGGTTGGTGTCGGCGTAGCCGGGAAACCCTTTTCTGGATGGTCGCGGCAGCTGGATTTTTCATATACAGTTTTTTCTGGAATCCAGACCGGGGCTTTCCCGAAGACTGGGACCTTTTCTCCGCGCTGCCGTTCTTCGGAAGCCTGTTTCTGATCCACCTGTTTCTTCCCGCATCGAATAGGGATGGAGAAAACGATTCGGCGAAAACCGAATTGACCGAGCAGGGACGGACGTTGATCTATATCGCGGCGTTTGGTTGTTTTCCCTTCGCGTGCAGTCAGGTTTGGTATCACTATTGCGTTCCTTTCGTTTCGGCGGCCTTCCGATAAGCGATAATGGAACTTTCACAATTGGATAATCGACCAATAACATAATTCTATTATCGAATTCCTCGATACAAGATTAACGATCCCCTGGAGGCTCGAATTGTGAAAATTCGATTTGCAATCACGCTGTTGTCCGTCATTTTCGTTTCATCTTTTATTTTGTGCGGAAATTCCAACGCCGCTCCAAGTACCGATTATGGGAAGATCGAGTTACTGCGCGATCGGTGGGGGATTCCCAATATTTTCTCCGATACGGATGAAGGCGCGTTCTACGGCCTGGGTTACGCGCAGGCGGAGGACCGGGCTTTTCAGATGTATTACACGCTCCGAATTATCCAGGGACGCACGGCGGAACTATTCGGTGACATGCCCAAGAAGAAACGGAATACCTCGTCGATCACACACGATAAAAAAATGCGTATCCTCGGATTTTACCGGTACGCAAAACGGCTCGTTCCCAATTTGGACCGGGAAACCGTGGCGCTGCTTCAGGCGTACAGCGACGGCGTGAATGATTACATCCAAGAGCATCCGGACCAGTTAATCGATCTCTTCGGGAAATACGACCTTGAACCGGAAGCCTGGACACCCGCCGACTGCATCGCGTCGTGGTGGCATCTAGGAAAATTCTTTTCCAGCGAAGGTCTGCACGACACGATGGTCTATCACCGGATGAAAGATGGGGACGGTTCGGGAAACGGCGCAGGAAGGAATCAGCGTCAACGGCCTCAGTTGTCCAAACGCATGGAAGAACTGCGTCAACGGGCGAGGAACTTCAAACCGCCTGTGGACGATTCGGCGGCCGTGGTTCAGCATGAAGACGTCAGCGAGGCGTGGATTAAAAAGGTCAAGGATTTCGTCGAAAAGAAACGCTTGGCCGTATCGGAAAAAGACCCCGACGCGCCGATGACGCCCAAGTTCAGCCATGCCTGGGTCGTCGGCGGAGACAAAACAACGACCGGCTCGACCGTGCTGGTAAGCGATCCACAGACACCGGTTCGCAATCCCTCGCTTTTTTACGAATATCACTTTTGCGGTAAAACATTCAACGCACGCGGAATCGGTGTGCCAGGCAGCCCGGCGATTCTAATCGGCTGGACGGAACACGTCGCGTGGGGGCTGACGGCACTGGGCGCGGACCAAGCCGACCAGTTCATGCTCAAAACCGATCCCGCACATCCCAATCAGTATTTCTTCGACGGCGAGTGGCGGGACATGACGGTTGTGACTGAAACGATCAATGTAAAAGACGGCGATCCGATTACGCTGAAACTGAAAGAGACTCACTTCGGGCCAGTCGTCTCCTCGATTGCGCACGCGGTCCGGCGGGGTGAAGAAGTAGCGCTGAAGCGAATTCCCCAGTGCGAAACCGATCGCGAAACGATTCAAGGCGTTCTTGCAATGATCCGCGCGAAAAACATCGAGGCGTTTTCAAACGCACTGGAAGGCTGGCGTTTTCCCACAGCAAATATCGTTTTTGGCGACTCCAATGGGCACATCGGGTACTGGACCCTTTCGGCGATTCCCATGCGTTCGCCGCTGTCGCTGGATGGCGGAAAAGCCACTCACGATGGATCGGATAGCAAATACGATTGGATGGGAATCATGCCGTACGAATTGCTGCCTCACGTCATCGATCCCAAACGCGGCTATCTGCTATCCGCCAACCACCGGCCCATCGCGTCGTTCTATCCTTCGACGTTGGGGATCAGCACCGGTTCGGACGGCGATACGCTGCGTTCCTGGCGTCTGCGCGAACGGCTGCAAAATAAGGACAAGTTCACACCAGAAGACGTTTTCGACATTCATTACGATACTGTGAACGCCGCCAAGCGGGAGTTCTTCCGGCTGGGGTATCACCTCCGCGATAGACAAAAAACCGAACTCGCTCCACAAACGCTGAGAGCGCTTAAGCATACAGAAAAATGGTATCGGCAAGGCGCAAAGTCGGATATGGCGATCCCAGGAACCGAACTGGCGAATGAAATCTCTACCATGTTCCGCCTGGTGAATTCCGAACTGGCGTTCACGCATGGGGGTGGCCTGTCCGGGTTAAGCCGATTTTTGAAATCGGTCAAATCGCGCCTCGAAAACGATCCTGAAGCGGAATTGGACGAATTGGAAATTGAGTATATCGATTCCACCTTGAGCAATGCCTGGCAAAGCGCCAATGCCAAGTACGGGCGCGATCCCCAACAATGGTATCAAGCGGCGTTGAAACAAATTCGACAGCGCACTCTCGGTTATTTCGAAACGCTCGACGGATTTCATGCCCTCGGTCCCGAACGAGGTGTCAAGTTCCCGGCGCTCTCCTGCGTGGACGGGGGGACGATTCTTTCACAAGCCGCTCAATCCTATACCCAATGGGTGACGATGCACGATGTGGATTCGTCCCAATCGCTTCTGCCCATCGGAGAATCCGAACATCCAGATAGCCCCTACCGACTCAACACACATGAACTTTGGGGGAAAGGCGAGCTTCACCCCGCCCCGGTCACCCGCAAAGCCGTAGAGAAATTCACCGTAAGCCGTACAATGCTGTCACAATAAAAATTTCTTTTTCCCACGGAGGAATGATGAAACTCGCCAAATCGATTCTCATTTTCAGTTTCGTTTTCATTCTCGCCTCTCCGGTATGGAGCGATTCGGTTCTAATCCTTTCCGATGAGTGGCCTCAGATGGAAGTCTTAGGGAAATTCCTTCAGGACCAGGGAGGCTATCAAGTAAAAAAGGTTGAACAGAAGGAATTCCCGGCGGACATCTCATCCCACAAAGCCGCGATTATGTTTATCCACGGAAGCCTGAACACCGAGGTGGGGAAGCCACTCGTGGAATTTGCCAAACAGGGTGGACGGCTGATCGTTCTGCACCACGGGATTTCCAAAGGGAAACATAACACACCGGGCTGGATGCCTTTCCTGGGGATGCTACTCGACCGGAGCGACAAGGCGAAATATTACTACAACTGGATTCACGATTCGGATTATTCGTTCGTCAACCTCAATCCCGGACATTACATCACGTCACACAACGTGACCTACGATAAGAAAGTGCGCTACGAGTCTTCCGACGGTCCAAGCGCCGAGGGCGAGTTTCCCGCCATTGAATTCAAAGGATCTGAGGTTTTTCTGAATCATCAATTCACCGACGGGCGTCAAAAAACGGTTTTGTTCGGATTTAAGTACAAGAATCCCAAAACCGGTGAGATGATTATGCAGGACCGCGCCGGTTGGTATAAACCGGCTGAAAAAGGCTGGGCCTTCTATTTTCAGCCCGGCCACCTGGTCGAGGATTTCCAGAACCGGAGCTACTGCCAGATCATTCTGAACGCTATGACGTGGAAGCCGTAATCGGATACACGCAACCTTCCCTTAAACGCACATAACCATCACTCCAATCATCATTCGGCCTCACACCTTTCTTTTTCTACTTTGGGTACGCAGTATTGCAGACGCCCCGTTTCGCTAAACGGATTAAACAATTCGTTCAAAAATCTTCACTCAATAAACGATTCGTTCAAACGTTCTATCAAAAAGATTGAACGTATTCTTGAAGAACGGTTTTTAAGTCATCCCCGACTGCACTTGGGAACTGAAACAAAGCAATGAAAAAGCATGGCTGAAATAATGGAAGAAAAAACGATATCAAACGAACAACCGACGTTGGGAAAAAACACGAACGGCAAACAAGCCATTTATCTTTCGATCGCAGTGATCCTGGTTATTGGACACTTTATTTTTCTGTTTTCCCACTTCGAACCGGGGATATCAGGGCCGGATACTCACGGTTATTTTAAGCAGGCTGAACTGATTGCCAACCATGGCCGGACGTGGTTCGATCTGGATTCGCCTCTTCAATATACCAATTTCCATTGGCTGAAGACGGATGAAAATCGCTTCTACAGCCGATATCCCGCCGGTTTTCCGCTTATTCTCGCGATCGTTTACAAACTGGGCGGGCCTAGCGCGGCGATGTTGGTCAATCCCATACTCACCTCCTTATCGCTTCTCGGCTTATACCTCCTTTGCCGGTTGTGGATAGGCGGTGTCTGGGGTTTGGTAGCCGTATTGGTCATGGCCATCAATTCCGTCGCAAACGTTCACGCTTTTTGGGGCGGATCACATCCCGCCATTGCTTTCTTCCTGATCTGGGGACTCTATCTGCTGGCTCGCTGGTCCGACCGACCATCGATGCAGCTCGCGTTGCTGGCTGGATTATGCTTGGGAATGATCCCCACGATCCGCTATGCGGAAACGCTTTTCGGAGTGGGAGCCGGTCTGTTTCTGGTCCTTCATTGGAACTTGGGCGCCAAATATATAAAAACATCCATCGCGGCAATGGCTGGAGCATCGATCCCCATCTTCTGTATGTTGATCAATAACAAAATTTCGCTGGGGACATTTACGACCTCCGCTTACGATCTTGGACATCCATTGTTCACATGGCAATATTTCAAGGACCATGCGGTATCTTACATCGATATGATTTTGAGTACGGGAGCGGGTTTCTTTGGCCCACTCGGTTTACTCGGAATTACGATCCTCTGCACCCGCCGTGAAACGTGGCGAATAGGCGTTCTTTTTGCTGCGATTCTTTTACCGATCACGCTTCTGTATATGGCGTATTATTTCGGGACGGGCGACCGTTTCTTACTCCCCACGTTTTATCTTTACGCAATCGCAGGTGTCTGGCTTTTAAAAATGATCTCCGAATTCCACTCGAAGGGCGCTTATGCGGCGACCGTTGTCATCGTCGCCCTTACGGCTGTTTGTGATTTACCGGATTCGATTCGATCTCTCAGCCGGTTTCAATACAGCAATGGGGCAACGGCCACGATGGGACAGGCCGCCAGTGAATATATCGAACCGGGTTCCATCGTAATTGCAGCTCAAAGCATTCATCAACAGCTGGATTATCTTGGACAGTGGCGCCTGGCTGATGAATCGTTTCTCGATAGTCGAAATATGAGACGAATGAGAGACCGATCGACTGCCCCCCTTAAAGACTTAGACGTTTGGAGAACACCTGACCGGTCAATCTATTGGATTGGCAACAAAGATGACATCGAAGATCGAATCCCGGAAGAAGATCAATACGAAGTGGTTGCAGAAATCGATCTCAGACAACCGGAACCAGAAAACGATTCGTCCCGCCACGAGAGAATGGGCCGTGGGGGAAAGGGAAGAAATCAGCGGGGCGGCCCTGGCATGATGCCTGGAGGGCCTATGAGCGGCATGGTGCGTGGAGGGATGAGGCCTGGGGGTATGAGGCCAGGTGATATGGGGCTAGATAATATGGGGCCTAGGGGTATGAGACCTGGAGATATGGGGCCTGGGGGAAGACCTGGAATGGATGTCCGCATGAGGGGAATGCGCGGTGGGCGTGGTGGAAGACCGGGCGGTGGTGGACCGGGAGGTATGTTCTCCGTTCCCAGCGGCAAACTCGCTATCGTCAAATGGACCCGAAGTTCAGAATCGTAGTTTTGTCATTGAACCGCATTTGGCCAATCATGTTTATATCTCACTCTCCGGCTTTACACCATACTTTTTTTACTTTTGGTACGCGGGATTGTAGACGCCCCGTTTCGCGAATCCGCCTAGAGGCTCGCGCATACTGCCAAAACGTGGATAACTCTCGAAGATATCTCCTTGACCTAGCATCCGGGGATCTTTCTGCTGAGTCAGAATCGTTTCCATCTGCGCTTTCAACTTATTCTTAACGTCTTCGCAGTCTGCCCGGTCGATCAAATTGAGCAGGCATCCGGGGTCTTTGCGAATGTCGTACAATTCCTCCGCCGGTCTTTTGCCGAACGCCTGTACGGACAATTTCGATTCGATCCGTTCCTGCATGAAATGCTTGGAAGGGCTGGCGTCGATATCGTAGTATGGTTCGGGAGCGCCCGCTGGCCATCGATCCGGCTTGAAATTACGAATATAGAGATAATCGTGTGTTCGGATCGCCCTTGCGGGATAGCCCCAGTTGTCGTAACGGGCGTGTGAATGTCTTTCGCGGCCGGTCACGACAAACGTGCGTGACGAATCGATTCTACCGGATTTCCCGGACGTCAGTTCGTTTAGAAAACTTCGGCCCGTCATGGACGGCGGTGGTATCAATCCAGCGGCTTCAAGGAACGTGGGGGCGAAATCGATGAATCCGATCGTATCGTCGATCGTCCGCCCGCCCGGAATTTTCTCCGGCCAGCGAATCGCCAGCGGCATGTGGGTTCCGTGGTCGTACAAATTGGCTTTCGCGCGCGGGAAAGGCATCCCGTTGTCGCTGGTGACGACAACCAGCGTATGGTCCAGTTCTCCTGCTTCTTCCAACAGGCGAAGCATATCGCCCAACTGCCGGTCGAACCATTCGATCTCCAGATAGTAATCTAAAATATCGCTCCGGATTTCGGGATCGTCCGGAAGGAAAGGGGGCACATCAACGTTCTCGAGTTTCTTGCCTGCTTTCAAACCGGAGCCTTTTTCATATTTTCGGTGAGGTTCGTGGCAGCCGTACCAGAAACAGAAAGGTTGGTCATTCGGTCTGCTTTTTAAGAACGTATCGAAATTCTTCGCATAGTTTCGTTTATTGATCCCAGACGCCGGGATGGAATTGAGTCGGTGCTCGTTGAATTCAACTCCGGCCGGATTGCGTTTCCGCCCGCCGAGTTCCCAACTGCCCGGCCCCCAAGGTTTGCCGGTATAGCCCACGTAATATCCCGCCGATTCAAGCAAGTCTGGATAAACATCGAATTTTTCAGGAAAGATGCTGCTATGCGTTCCTGCTTCTTCCAACTGCCAGATATTTCGGCCTGTAAGAATCGCGGCCCGGCATGGCGAACATTGCGGAGCCGCTCCGAAAGCATGGGTAAATAAGCATCCCTCTTGAGCGACCCGGTCGAAATTCGGCGTTTCGATCGTCTGGTCACCGTAAATCCCCGCATGAGGCCACGACCAGTCGTCTGCAATGGCGAAAAGAATATTGGGCCGTTGAGTGGATACTTTCCTGTCACGCCCCTCGGCAGGATTCGATAAAAAATCCGATCCGCCCGCCAATGCCGCCGAATAACAAAATATGTCGCGGATAAAATGCCGTCTATTCGATTTTTTCACTTTTATTCTCCCCGGTTAAATTTCCTTATTCCGCGCGTATCCCGTTCGTCCATAACCGATTTATTTTACAGTAATTACGTTGCAGTTCGAGAGAGAAAGCCGAATTGTCACTCGTTTTAAACACAAAAAATTGCGCTTTTTTCTCTATTAGTAGAGGCTTTTTTTGTTTAACGGCTGTTTATTGCCTAAATAAGTTCACTCACACCATCAAAAAGAAAGAAGGAACTATGATGAAATACTGGAACTATCTCAACCATAAGAAAACGGCGATCGGATCGGCTTTCTTGTTGGCGGCGGTTGTCATTCAGAAAATGACGGAAATCTGGACAGGCGACATCCCGCCGGAATGGATCCCCAAACTGGTCGAGACGCTGGAATGGTTCGAGGGACTCGCTGCCGGCGTTGGATTGGGTCACAAAGGAATCAAAGCGGTTCGCAGTAAGGAGAGTCTATCGAGTTAAAGTGGGATAATACGCATCGATAACGATACTATCGCAAGGCTTCGATAATTTCGGGGACGGAAAGGATATCGGTAACACGTACTCCGAAGTTTTCACCAACGACGATCATTTCACCCCTGGAGAAGTGTTTTTTATTCACTAATAAGTCTACGGGTTCACCATTCAATCGTTGGAGTTCGAGCACGGAACCGGAACCCATCTCCAGGATTTCCTGAACGGAGCAGTGGGTGGCCCCCAGTTCGACCCGGATTTCAAGGTCCAGATTCAGGATGACTTCAAGATTGGTTGAATCACCGGAGGATTCATCAGAATCGAAAGAAGTGAAAACAGCGGGTTGAACATTGACGGCATCATCGACTTTTGATGACCGACGAATTTGGGTCCGTTTCTCTTCCTGTTCTTCTTGCTGATAGGCGGGCATTCCCATGGCTGGCGCTTGGGGAGCGGGAGATGGAGGTGGGGCCATGACAGGCCCCGCCTCTACCGGTTCCTCTGCAGCCGGCGATTCCCCTAACCCCGCGTTTAGCAAGGCATCGATTTCATCCTGAGAAAGAAGGTCGCTCATCCTCGAATACCACGTGACGAACTGATAATTCTACATTATATTATAGAACAGTTTTTTTAATTTTCATTGTAATAAATACTTTTCAGTTCGGAAAATTCCTTTTCCCAAAGGATGTTTCACACTCCAACGCAAGCGTCTTTTGTTGAAACCGGATCAATAAGTTACACCTATTATAACACGATTGTCAGCTTAGTCCATTGAGTTTTTCTTCTTCAGTACGACCGCCAATAAGAGGGGGGAGGAAAGCGCTGGATCGATCGTCTCCGTAAGGGATTGGGCAATAGCGTTTTGAACGATGGCAGGAAAAGGACTATTTTAAATTTTCAGTTTTTTACGCCATTTCTTATAAACCGTGGTGGCATAATGAAAGACTGCATCGATATATTCATTCCATTCGAAATAATGCTCTCGAAAGCCATCGGATGATATTTTCGATCGGCCAAGCGAACTCTTGCTGCCTGAAAAAGGAAAAAGTTGATCGGCAATCCCAATATATTGAATACCGTATCCAATGGGAAAAGGATAAGGACAATTCGGAGGTTCGGGATCGGTATGCTCGATCCGTACGACGCCAATCATCTTTAAATGTGAAATAGTCACACCGATTTGACTCTCTGCTTCACGGATGAATGTTTCTTCAGGAGATTCTCCAATATCGATTCGGCCTCCAATGATTTCCCACCCCCGGCCAGGGATGTTGGCCAGGACTAATTGGTCCTCATGGAAGACAAATCCAGCGGCGATGCTAGTCAGATCGGAAGGAGGAAGATGTTCAGTCGCTTCGAAACTGATAATACTACCGCTTCCCCAAGTCGTCGTTGGAAACTCAATCGCGGGTTTGATTATTTTTTTTCGATTCTTTGTGGAAGGCGGGATTTTCTTTGTCGTTTTCTTTTTCGCCGTTTTTACCGGTTTTCTCGATTGTATTACTGTTTTTTTTGTTGATTTCGTTTTTTTTGTTGATTTCACTTTTTTTAATGTCGCGCTTTTGGCTGCCGTCTTCTTTCTCTTCGTTGTAGTGGCTGCCTTCTTTTTAATAATACTTTTTTTTCCTGAAACCTTCGTTGATTTTTTTATGGCGATTTTCTTTGAAGGAGTCTTCTTTTGGGCGATTTTTTTAGTGGCGCCCTTCTTTTTCGTGGGAGTTGTTTTTTTAGTAACTTTTTTCTTAGCGGGCCGCTTTTTTTCCAAAGACTTCTTTATAACCTTTTTCTTTGAAGTTAGGCTGGTTTTCTTGACTGTGGATTTTCGAACAGATTTCTTTTTACCCTTAATTCCAGCCGTACTTTTACTTTTAAGACGCGTCTTACCTTTAGCGTGCTTAAGGGATTTTGATTTTTTTTCCGACATTTTTTCGAACTCTTTTATTCTTTTATCCTTAAAAAAAGGAGATTTTTTTCTAAAGAATTCGAACAGGTAACGAATAGACTGACCAAGAAATCCGATTAAGATGTCCAGGACGTTATATTATATGCGATTTTATATCTGTTTGGCAATACATAAATGTCGATAAGATTTTCCACGAGGATCCGGGGAATGAGGTGAAATGTTATATATTTCACTCATTTTACTGCGGTTATAGATCTATTTCATACTAAAGAATCTCGTTTCGTTCCGTGATTTTTTTATTTTTGTACGAAATTTGAGACAATAATTCCTGTC
The DNA here is from genome assembly GCA_964606645.1 of uncultured bacterium. Lineage (GTDB taxonomy): Bacteria > Hinthialibacterota > Hinthialibacteria > Hinthialibacterales > Hinthialibacteraceae > CAZSIZ01. The sequence continues at coordinate 7,179 of CAZSIZ010000002.1, read as the reverse complement.
AATCGATAGAATGTGTTGATTTTTTTACATTAATTTTGGTTTTCCAGGGAAGATTTCCACGTTTTGAAAAGGATTGATCCGGGGTTTGTTGAAGTCCGTAAATCAGATCGTAATGGCCTTCCTTATTTGGAGCAGTTAACCGGGTTCTGAAAATTCCGGTCATTCCGGGAGTAATGTCAGAGGAAGAGTAACTAACTGCATTGATTAAATTTACGCCGAATTGGACTCGTAGAAATACTCGCTTTGGGCCATCCACTTTCAATCGGTTCCATCCCTCGTTCCGGACATGAAATTCAACCTCATAAGTCTTGCCAGGAATCATCTGTCGGGGCACGGTATCATGAATATAAGTAACGCGGTCGTCGTTATTTCCACCCTGATACACTCGCGCCAGATAGGCAAACGTATAAGGATCAACGACTTCGATCTCTTTTGTGCTGTATTGACCACGTAATCGGTCTTGGATCGACTTATGATAGCCAGCAGATTTTAAGATTGAACGGCGGACCAGAAATTGAGTTTGACCCGGTTTTGCGAACCGCGCGATGGCCTCTGCCGCACGACCGGCTTGATGAGGCAGGTCTTCGTGAAAAAAAACGGGCGTATTTTGATTGAGATGAAGACCGTGCGGCGCAAAACCTCCCTGATCGACCAGCGCATCCCACGAAAAAGGCAGATACATTTTCTCGGAGTCCAGTGAAATTGGTCCAGACAGCCCATTGATTAAAAAACCGGTAATCGTCAGGTCGAACTGGCGATAGTATGGAATGTTGTGCTGCTGCCAAACTTCAACCGCCGATGGCAGTCCGGAGTATTGGCGCGGTTCCAGCAGTTGGGTGGGATTGACGTATCCTGCGCCGGAATCGCCGGTGATGATAAAATCCTGCTTGCTCAGCGTTTCGTAGAGGTATGGAAAGATAACGGGGAAACGGTCGCTCAAGTTTGGATTTATCGCCCAGCCCATCGGGACCGCGCCCCGTGCGGGATCATCCCATTTCGAGCGCAGCTGGCTGTATAGCCAGGAAGCGGAATCGTAATCCCCTACGTAGAACATGATGTACGTCTTGGGAACGACCTCTCCATCGCGGTCCAGATAACCCCGTTGGACCAGCTGTTCACGGGTTGGGGCCGGATTCTGAACATAGCGTTCGGCCAGGGGAAAGTGCATGTAAAACGAAGCATTGGCCATCGATCCGATCCCCAGGGCGTCGGCATCCAGGAAACCATTGTATGCGGAAACCACTTTGACCGTTTGCCATTCGGTTGGAACTGGGTCGTGGCGGCCTCCCGCGTCGCCGTGCGAGGTATATTTGTAGGCCCAGGGAGTGAAACCACTGATATGAATCATGGATTTCCCCCCTGTTTGATCGTAAGCGGAACGCAGAATGGCTTGGAGCGTTTTCAGGTCGGTTCCTGGAGCCTGGCCGGGATCGTCGCGGGGAGATTCGTCTTCCCAGACGTTCAAATCCCAGAAGAAACCGCGATGGGCAATCACATAATCGTGATTCGAACAGGTATGGTTGATCGAGCGGTCACCGGTTTTTGTCCAGAAATAGTCGATGTAATAGCCCATTTTGGATGGATTGCAACGCCCCGAATCGAGATAGGTCTGCTTGGCCCATCGATAGGCGTTACATTTGGCGCTGTTAGATGAAGGGATTTTGATATCCCCCACTTTTTCAGCAGTGAATAGATCAACCAGCGAACGTTTGACCGGCAGCTTCGGCCCGCCGGATACCAGTTGAGAATAGATCGTTTTTTCTCCATCCCGTTTGCAGACGGGAAGCAGATCCTCGACCCCCGCTGCCGTTGACGCAATCACGCTGGTTGCCGGAACGTCGGGATCGTAGAGCACAACGCCCTGAATATCTTTTCTGAAATAATCGATCAGCGCCGAAAGGGTTGGAACGCTCTCAAACGATCGTGCGGCCAGCCACTGCCCAGGCTGCCGAAGGTATTTCAGCCACGGTTCGTCGTGAGGCGTCAGCAAGACATACAGACGGGGCGCGTTACGGTTGACGATCCCTTGCAGCGCCGCAATCAGCTGAACGGTTTCGTAGGCGTCGGCGGGAGCGAGTTCCTGGCTGAACCGAAGATCGAACAGAATAATTGGAGATTGCTGTTGTCCGGCACTCAGTGATGGAGGATGAAAAACAATCGCTACGATTAGCAACACGAAGAATCCTGTCAGCGCTTTCATTGGCCCCGTTAATCTCCTTCTGTTCGGTTTGAGGAATAATCCGTTTCGCAAAGCACCCTATTAGAGTATCATTATTTGTCAGATATTCGAGAGATGGATACACCCTTATGTCGGCTTTTATCCGATGCTGTTTACTGATTCCCATTTTAGGCCCAACGGCCGTCTGTCTGTTGGTAATATGCTTCAATCCCGGTTTCGTCGATTCCCTTCCCACGTTGCTGTTCGGCCTGTTTCTGTTACTTGGGATCGCCGTATGGTTGATGGGTGCTGCGATTGGGCTGTTTGCAAAGCGTTCTTTCGATACCGTCGAACGAATCGGAAATCGTCGCGTCTTTACCGTGTTGACTGCCTCGTCGGTGATTGTATACGTCGTGCTTCTATCCATTTCCTATTGGGTGAATTCCACGGTCCCGAAAGATTTCGCTCCCCGGTTGGTCGTTATCGGCGTGGATGGCGCCACGTGGGACTTGCTCGATCCCTGGATGCAGTCGGGAGACCTGCCCCATTTCCAAAGCCTGTGCGAGAATGGCGCGCGCGGGACGCTTCAAAGCATCGACCCGATGCGTTCGCCCCGCTTGTGGACCTCTATCGCCACCGGCGTCCCTGCCGAACAACACGGAATCTCCGGGTTCTTCTCTTCGCGTCTGGACCTGCAAGCACCGCGGCTCTGGGATATCTGCGTGAGACATCAGTTGAAAGTCGGCCTGTTTTCGTGGCTGGTGTCCTGGCCCCCACGCGATCCGTTCGAGTTTATCATCCCGTCCTGGATGGCACGTACGCCCGAAACTCATCCCCCGGATTATACCTGCATCCAGGAAATCAATCTGGACCAAGGCCGATGGGGTGGGGAAATAAATCCCTGGCGGGCTGGGTGGCAGTGTATCCGGCAAGGAGCGCGTATGCGTTCGGCAAACGATTCGATCCGCTTTTTCCTTCGAGACCGATTCGGTCTGTCCGAAGAAGCACGTCTGGCGGAGAAAATGCTTTCCCACGTTCGTTTGAAAACGGATATGTTTCTCGCCTTGATGCGCCAGTATTCACCCCAGGTGGCGGCGTTCAATTTATACGGATCTGATAAACTGGCGCATCGTTTTTGGCATTACATGGACGAAGAATCCTTTCCAAATATCGATCCCGCGCTTCGTCGTGCCTGGGGGGACGTGATCCATCGGTATTACCAGGAAACGGATCGCGCGCTGGGTCAAATACTGAACATTCTTCCCAAGGACTGCACGGTTTTACTCGTCTCCGACCACGGATTCAAAGCAGACCTCGCCGCGCCTCGTCAGTTTTTTCTCAATATCGGGGAATTACTCGATACGTTGGATTATCGGGATTTCTTCCATCACTCGACGATCGAGCGACGCGCCATTCTCGATCCCATTGTCGACGATGAGGATTTCATCGAGGAAATGATTTCCCGGTTGAACGATATCCATTTCAAGGATGACGACGAACCAGTATTTCTTACGGAAATCGATGAGGAGGGACGGATCGTTCTGCGGACGAATTTTTCCGTGACATGGCATCCCGAATCACCACTTTTAACGAACGATACAATCGTTATTGAAAACCAGGTCTTTCCGGTTAGCCGTCTTTTCTTCGATCGGACATTCTCCGGCACGCACGATCCGGCGGGAGTGGTTCTTCTTGCCGGTCCAGCGATCGTACCGGGCGCAGCGATTCAAGACGCCGGGCTGCTCGATATCGCTCCAACGGCGCTGTATCTCCTCGACCTGCCGATCAGCCGCGAACTGCCGGGCCGAATTCTCCAGGAAGCGTTCACCCAGGATTATCGGGAAACGCGCGTGCCGCGATATGTCGAGCGGTACGACCCTCTTCCCCCAATCGAATCCGATGAAACCCAAATTCCCGAACACTATTTGGAACACTTACGAAGTTTGAATTACGCTCAATAGAACGAAAAGGATCGATCGTATTGGAGTTTCATAATTACTACTCCAGACGAATATTTATCTGACACTTTTTCAGTGTTGTGATATAGTCTCTTGAAAGGGTTCAGGAAAGCAGGCGCATCACAATCCCTGTTGGGAAAAAGGATCGTCATGTCTTCTTCGCTAAATGGCGACGGGGCATGGCGATTTTTCGTGTTTATGCTAAATTGAATGGGCCGGAAAAGGGAACCGCTGGGATGAAAGGCTTCGGGGATGAACCAAAAGAAGGATTGGCTCAAATGTTCGGCCGTCGCCATCGGCTTTTATCTGGCCGTTTACGTTCTACTCGCCCATTTCTATTTCGGATTCTTCAATCCGTGGCTCATTTTAGTCTGTCTGGTTCTAGGGGCTGGAGACATTGTCGGACTTCGGTGGTTCATCAACCGCTACGGGAAAAACGAACACGACGACTATCCTTAAATATAGCGGTTTGAGATGATTCAGGTTTTTTTCCCGATGACCAGTTTTGTTTGTGGAGTAATCGCTTTAATTTCGTCGAATTGTAAGCCCGCTTTGTGGAACCATTCCTTGATTTCGTCAAGCGTATAGCAATTCCCGCCATCGGTGTTCACCAGCATATTGACCGCGAAGAGCGCGCACCAAACGGGTTGCGTGCGGTCCGGCTCCAGAAGAAAATCCTTTACACACAACCGCCCCCCTTGAGTGAGCGCGTTCGCGCATTTCTGGACTAAGCGGCGGTTGACTTCTTCATTAAAGATATGGATCACGTTGGAAATCAAGATGAAATCGTAATCCTCTCCCAACTCGTCTTCGAGCGCATTCCCGGCGTGTGCGGTGATCCGTTCAGATAAACCGGCCTTTTCGATGTTCTCCCTAGCGACAGTCAGTGTCTTCTCATCATCGAAAATAGTCGCGTGTAAATTGGGATTCCGTTTGGCGAACTCGATGGAGTACAGTCCGGGGCCGCCCCCAATATCGAGCATGTGGTTTATGTTGGAAAGATCGAGCGCATCGGCGGTTAGCACGGCGCTGATCCGGCCCACGTCCGCCATCGCCAACGCGAAATCGCGTTCGTTTTTAATCAAACGGGGATCGATGGTTTCGTCGGGAACGGGTTTTCCGGTTTGAACGGTATCGTACAGTTTGCCCCAGCGTTCGGCGATTTTGGCTTGGTGTTTAAGAATGGCAATTTTCGACTGAGGCGAATCCGGCAGCAGCGCGTTCAACACGTCACTGCTATTTTTGTATAGGCCATCTTCTTTGACCAATAGATCGAGCGCCGCCAGTGCGTCGCACAAGATTCTGACTGCGCGCGGATCGGCATCCAGCGTTTGAGCTAACGCGTCGACGGATAAAGCGCCAAGCCCAATCTCAGTAAAAACGCCCAAGCGGTTTGCGGCTAATAATACGTGAGCCGCTTGATAACCAGATGCGATTCGGTCGATGAGGTCAGGGGCTTGAGTCTTTTCGTTCATAAAATCACCAATGATAAATTTGAGTAGACGATAACGATTTGATATTATACTGTTATACATTATCAAACGATCACGAGGGAATAAAGTGATGAAACATACAAGCAGTCTGATTGGAGTGTTGGTTCTTTGCGTGATTGCCGGTGTGGCTTGGCCGCAGGATTCAATCATTTTTTCCGAAGATTTCGAGTCCGGAAACCTGAGTCAATGGGATGCTGATTCGATTAAAAACGATCCAACGCGCTTGAAATTGACATCCGATCCCGAAAATGTGTATCGGGGAAAGTATGCGGTTGAAATCATCGCGCAAGTCGGCAAAGGAACCGGCGCGAAGCTGAACAAATGGTTCATGCCGGGATACGATCGCGTCCACGCGCGCTGGTACTGCAAGTTCGCGTCCGATTTCGATCAAGGCAACCATCTTCACTTCGCCCATCTGCTCGCCAACCGGCAGGACAATAAGTGGTCCGCGTTCGGCAAGGCGGGGACCAAACCCAGCGGCGATGATTTCTTCACGACGGGTTTAGAACCGTGGCGGGATTGGGGCCGCAATCCCGCGCCGGGCGAACTGATGTTCTACGCCTACCATCTCGACATGCCGATCGATCCCAAAATGGGGAAATACTGGGGTGAGATGTTTCGTGCGGAAAAGAAGTTCGTTCCCGAACGCGGGCGGTGGTACTGCATGGAAGCCATGCTCAAAGCCAACACCCCCGGCCAGACCGACGGCGAACAGGCGTTCTGGATCGACGGGGAACTCAAAGGGCATTTCAAGGGGATTCGATGGCGGACGACGGATGAACTGAAGATCAATGACTTCTGGTTGATGCTCTACGTTCATAATAGCACCAAGGTCAACCGCGTCTGGTTCGACGAAGTGGTTATCGCGGAGAACACCATCGGCCCCATTAAGACCTCTCGAACGACTGTTCCAGAATAGGCAGGATTACCGGGATAGAGTCCACTAATTCGTTGCGTTGCGGACGGTTTCCGCTTGGCGGTAGGTTTGGAGTTCGCTGTAAAGGGCGTTCATGCGTTCGGCGAGTTCCGTGGCGTCCATCTGCTTAAGCTGCTCCGACGAGATTTCAACCGTTTTAAATAAACCGTCCCAATTAGTTGGACCAATGATATCGATCGGCAACTTTTGACTGCTGCTGTCGATGGAATCGGCGGGTTCGGCATTGGCGGCTTTTTGTTTGATGTCGGTTTGAAGTTGTTCGATTTTTTCCGCCAGCTGGGGCATGCTTTCCCCGATCATCTCCTGCATCTTCTGAAGCGGCGCAAGCATGTTTTCGATTGCCGGAGCGCTTCCGTCGTCGTTAGGCGTTTGTGTGATAAACGCCAGCGCGAGTAATACGATAATGGCGATTAGAATAATACTCCGTAACAGTTTCATCAATGATCTATCCTCGTCCGGAATAGCCGGAACCAAACAGGGATTCGTATATCGATAAGTTATTGTATTATTGCCCTCACCCTAGCCCTCTCCCAGAGGGAGAGGGGGGATTTTTTACTTGATATTATAAGTCTGTCAGACTACTACAGACCTCGCAAATCCACTCCTAAATCGACCCATTTTTTTGGACATCTT
>CAZSIZ010000001.1:0-61411 GCA_964606645.1 uncultured bacterium | reverse complement strand
GAACGAATGCGCACAGTGTGAAGGTTAGAAAGCGTCGTGAAAACATTATGATTTTCTCCTCTTTTCCCCAAAAGTCTGGTATTCAATACGGCAATGGTCGTTCGCCATCGAACCGCCGTGAAAGACGGAAAGCGGTATCGTATGTATGATTTTTCATTTTACGGCAAAACGCTTTGAATCTAAAGCGCTTCGATACGAAGATCGATATCCCTGCTTTTTCACTATAAGAATCCCAAAAAATCCGATATAATTAATCACGAGAGATAAACATAGCACAAGATAAAATCACCCATCCACCGTATCCAACATTACACAAAGAGGAATCAATGAAAATAAGAGACTATCAAGCGTTTACGCTGATCGAGTTGCTGATTGTGGTCGCGATCATCGGGATTTTAGCCGCGATTGCCGTTCCCAATTTTCTGAACGCCCAGGTGCGAGCCAAGATCGCCAAAGTCGAGGGGGATTTCAACGCCCTGAGCACGGCGATGGAGATGTATAAGTTAGACAATGGCCGCTACATCAGCCGCTATCACAACATTTCTTGGCCCTACCGATTTCATCCCCTGACGACTCCCGTCTCGTATGTGAACCAGGGGCGGTGGCCCGACCCGTTCGCGCCAAAGGGCTGGGTGACACCCGACGGCGATCCCATGAACTATGTCTACGAATCCCCGGGCTGGCCGGAAGCCCCCGTCCCTTACTTTTCGAATAAGTTTCGTGGCTCACCGCACGAGTGGCTGCATGGGAAAGAGACTTCCTATCAATGGGCGCTGATCTCCTCCGGTCCCGATAAAGATCTGAACGCCGACTCCGGAGCGAGAGGGTATCCCCAGGACGTCTTCTTTCTATACGACAGTTCCAACGGAACCAATAGCGCGGGAGATCTGCTCAAATTCGGGCCATAATCCCGTTACGCTTGCATCGTTTTTTCGTCATACTCACTTCTATTCATATCTTTATTCTCAACGATAAATCCTGTATAACTTCCTGAACGATTTTGTATTGAATTCGCGGTCCGGGAGATTCCAATGAGATATTCAATCACGCAATTCTGCACTCTTTTTCTCATTCTCCATACAGCCTTTGCGACAGAGATTTACGTTGATTTGAAGCAGCCGGAAGACTGGCAGGCAACGCATGACGTGCGACCATTGACCGATTCGGAAGAGGGGGCAGTGATCGAATGCACCGGTTCCGATCCCTATATCACGTCCAAAGCCTTGAACTTCTCCGCCAAGGATTACAAAGCGATTTTGATTGAAATGAGCGTCTCGGCCGGGTCGCAGATGCAAGTTTTCTGGGCCTCCAAACAGACGCCGCGCTTCATCGAACCCAACAGCGTCAGAGCGCAACTCAAACCTGACGGCTTATATCATACCTACGTGCTATCCCTCGCCGCTCACCCCAAGTGGACCGGTGATATGATCCGCCTGCGCCTGGACCCATCCGACACGAATTCCAAAGTCGTTCTGCGCTCCTTCAAGATCGTCGACCGAATCGGTCCCCGCATCGAGCCGGTCAGTTTCCGCGCGAATCGTCCCTTCGCCCGCCCCGGTGAACCGATCGAACTGACCGCGCGGATACGCAATTCCGGCGATGTGGCCGGTACGATCGATCTCTCACTTCATGGGGAATTGAAACAACTAAACGGTACGATCGAGGATACGAATCGCCGCGTGGAAATCCCGCCTGGCTCCGAGTGCGATGTCTCATGGAACTTTTCATCCAAACGTGAATGCGCGATCCAAGTCTCCTGCGATTGGAAGCCGCTCGATTTTACACCATTGCAAAAAATCGAAAACAAACCCCTCAACACGATATTACAAGTGTCGGATACCGAAAATCGCCGGGATGCGATCGTTCTCAACCAAGAAACCTTCCAGGTCATCATGCCTAAAACCGACTTAGGCTACGGCCCCGCGCGCTTCCAGGTCAATCGAAAGGGTGAATGGAAAGATTGTGTCTGGATGGCCCGTTTGGGAACGGTTCAGATCGAAACGAATTCCGGCGAGGTCCAACGGATCCCCCTGTTTTCAACGGAAATGCAGAGTCCGATTCCAGGCACGTTTCTATTCCAAAAAACGTGGACAGACCCCGATTCGCGCCAATGGTCTTTTACCCTTGAGATGGAAGTTCTCTCCCCTCCCCTCGAAGCACTGCATTTTACCTATTCTCTGCAATCGGAAGGCGGGCGGCTTCTCCATTTTTCCGGCCCGGAGTTGTTTATCGGCGAGCGCAGTTTCGGGAGGGAAAAAGATAGGGCGATCTTCCCCGGAATCGAGTTTCTGGATCGCGATGCCGTCTCGTCCAGCGACGCCGTGGCACGTCCCCCGGTGCGGGATCAGACCATGCCGCATCCCTATAAGAACACAATTCCGTTCATGGCGCTGACTCACGAAAACACGCTTGTTTCGCTGCTGTGGCCACCGCAGATGGCGTGGTCGCGAAACGAGCGCTGTCTGTCACCCAAATTCTCTGTCCCCAACCGGTTGTACGGCCAGGACAATCATCTTTTCGGACTGTTCGTGCCCACGGTTCCCGATTACACCTTGGAAAATCACGAGACGGCTCATACCCCCTACATCATCCAGCCGGGCGAGACGGTCCGTATCGAATGCGCGATCGTGCTGGGTGAATCGAACGATCCCTGCGATGCGCTGGACGCTTGGCTCGAACTCTATGGGCGGAATGAGTTTCCACTGCCTGCTGCTCCCCCGCGCCGTTACGAAGAGGAAATCATTCTCAGCCGCCAGGCGTACTTAACCTCATGCTGGAGTGCGGAAGGGAAGGGCTGGGGGCACTGTGTCGGCTGGGATCCAATCCCGTCCGGAGGGATGCTGGCGCTCCTTTCTCTCGATGATTTCCTAACCGACAAAACCGGGCAAACTCAAATCTTGAAAGAGCGAATCGATCTCGTCTATCAACATATTTTAAAAACACGCGGTCCGGCTGGCCTGGTATCGTCAGCGGGCTGCCATGTTATGACCTTCGAACCGGCGTTCTATTGGGGCGTGCTGGAATCCGCGCTATCCAGTTGGGCGAGACAGGCGGCGGGACTGAAAAACTCGCAGAATCCCGACGGCAGCTGGGGATTCCATCCCTCCAAAGACGTTCAGAAGGATTTGGGCAAAGAGGGCGAAGTCGTCTCAGGAACCATCGCCCCCCACGCCATGCGCTTGATGCGTCTGGCGAGAATCACCGCCGATCCCGTCGCCACCGAAACCGGACTCAAAGCACTGGAAGCCCTCAATCGCCGCACGGTTCCACGAGGCGCGCAGGGCTGGGAATGCCCCCTCGCCGCAGCGGACATCATGGTCTCCGGCTACGGCGCCCGCGCCAACTTGGACGCCTACCGAATCACCGGTGACAAGGCTTATTTGGACCACGCCGTCTACTGGGCGCGCACGGGAATCGTCTTCCATTACCTTTGGAACCTGGGAGGCCGCCCCTTGCAGCGTTACGCCACGATCCCCATTTTCGGTACGACGTTTTTCTCCCACTCATGGCTCGGCGTTCCCGTGCAATGGTGCGGCCTGGTTTATGCCTACGCCCTGCAGGAACTGGCCGAATTCGACGATCGATACCCGTGGCTGACGATCGCCGAGGGGATCGTCAACAGCGCCATGCACCAGCAACTGACCGAAGGAGAACTGATCGGAACCCTTCCCGACAGTTACGGCGATTATTTCATCACGGCGCGGGGGGCTTACATCAATCCCGAAAACATCATGACCAACGTCCATGCCCTCAACGGCAACAGCCTCAACATCCGAACGGTTTTTCTCGATAAGCCGGGGCGTCATGCAATGCGGGTCAGTGCAAACTCGGATATCGATGAAACGAAGATCGACGGCAGGCGAATTCAGTTTTCCTTAACGTCGAAGCCGGGTCGTGAGACATCGATTGTGGTTGCGCCTCTCGAACAAAAACCGAAGTGGATTACAATCAATCCCAAGCGAGTGTTAAAAGAAGCGAATCCGCTCTTTGGTGAATCCAGTGGCTGGCGCTATCTACCGAAGCAGCGTGCCGTGCTGATTCGCGCCAAACACAAAACCGAACAAGTTTCATTCACTGTCGAACGTGGAGATTAGATATGAACGCACCGAATTACGAAGGCCCGCTTTCCATCACCGAACAGGATTTACCCGATCTGATCGATCTGCTCAATCAAGTCTTCCGTCCGGACGGCGGCGACATGAGCCGTGAATACCCCCGCCATGTCTGTTTGGACAATCGGGACAACGTGCGCGTCATCAAAGAGAACGAACGCATTCTCTCGCACGTCGCCACCTCGATCCGCCCCGTCTCGCTGGGAGGCATTCCGACCAAAGAAGCGGGTATCGGCGCGGTCGCCACCCATACCGATGGGCGCGGAAAGCAATACGCGTCGATCCTGATGAAAGACGCCATCGCCCGAAGCGTCGAGCAGGGCGCGGACATCATGCTGATATCCGGTAATCTAGGAATCTACCGCCGCCTCGATGCCGTCGCGTGCGGTTCGTTCCCCATCGTCCGTCTCGCAAAATCGGACGCTGGACATTTTCCCAATTTCGCTCTACGACAAGCGACGGAAAAAGATATCGAAACCATCGCCGCCTTACGTGAAACGCAACCGACACGCTACCAGTTACCCTTGGAAGACATCAAAGCGCTTTTCGATTGCAAGTGGATAATGGACAAACCATCGGACTGGTGGATGATCGAATATGAAGGAGAGCCGGTTGGATTCGCCGTCGTCCATTTCAGCGGTTCCGAGTTAACCATTATGGATTGGGCCGGACGTGTGGAATCGCTGGAAGCGTCGAGCCTGCTGTTCGGGCAATACGATGTGGAAACGATCTCGTTCACCGCCGTGTCGGAATCGATTCTCCCCCTCTCATGGAAACCGTTCATTAAGGAACGCTGCTGCTTCGGTTACGACGACGGGACGGTTCTAGTAATAAACGCAAAACGCTTCCTTGACCGCGCACAGTCATTCTTCATCGAACGAGTCGACGAGCAGGCCATATCCCAACTGAAGATCGAGGCAGCCGAACAATCCGCCGCATTCACATTTGAAGGTGAAACCCTCAAGTTCGAGAACGGCGGCGAACTGGCCCACCTATTCTTCGGCCATCCCACTGAGGATATTCTCATAAAAAAACAACCTTCGGACACCCCGTTAACCCAACTACTCCGCCGTCTCTTCCCCGTTCCGCTGGTCTGGTACGGCATCGGCTACGTCTGATTTTTATCACAATCGAATGGAGAACCATTAGATGAAGATAGTCGATAAGTTGATAATAAGTATGACATTTGTCATTATTATGCATGGTTCGATTTACGCCGATCCGCCGAAGGGATCACGTTGGAAACCGATTCCAGAACTAACGGATGAATTCGATAGTGAGCGATTGGATGCGGCGAAGTGGCACGATTGCAATCCAGGGTGGAAAGGGAGAAAACCCGGCTTTTTCTCGCCTAAGAACGTCACGGTGAATGATGGGATGCTTCATTTAGCAGCCCGCGCCGAAGATTTGCCAAACCTCCCGTCCGGCTATCACACCTTCACCACCGCTGCGGTCCAAAGCAAAGCACTGGTCAAGTATGGCTATTTCGAGATTCGGTGTAAGCCGATGAAATCACGTGCGTCGAGCGCTTTCTGGTTCTATCACAGCACTCCGGAAATATGGACGGAGATCGATGTCTTTGAAATCGGCGGTACCTGTCCCGGTCACGAGAAGAAATATCACACCAATGTTCACGTCTTCCATACGCCGGATTACAAAGGGACAGTGGAAAAACATAAGTCCGATTCAAAGGTCTGGGAATCTCCCTATTTTCTGGCAGATGAGTTCCATGTTTACGGTTTCGAATGGGACGGAGATTTCTTGAAATGGTACGTCGATAGGAAACTCATCCGAACGAAGAAGAACAAGCACTGGCATCAGGCGTTGACAATGAATTTCGACAGTGAAACGATGCCGAATTGGTTCGGACTGCCTAATAAGGAAAACCTTCCCGCCACCTTCCACATCGATTATGTCCGCTCCTGGAAAAAAGACAGGCAGGATGAGTCACGCCTCATCGACCCACTATAACGAAGCATAACCTATTCAACCAAATACCAATTCATACCCCCAGCCTGAACTCGAACCGTTAGCCGGATTGTATATTTTCGAGACAATCGAAAACGCTTTGAATTTGAGCCTTGCTCTTGAACGTTTGCTGTGTCTGTCAGGCCCGTATAATATAGATCAAGCGAAATCATTCTCTCCACATCGCGGTCGAGGGGATTGTAAATCACGAGCATGCCTTTGTTTGAAAGTGCGGGATTTGCGTGAAAAATCCAGTCGATGTCCCGCCCGTCGGCCCGTCGGCTGGAGGTGTGGATAATATCGCTCTCCAGAATATCCCGGTACGTTTTATACCATTGAACCCATTTCCGAACGGCGGTTTGAGTGCGTTCCGTGTCATAGAGCCGTGGCCCACGGTAACAAGCCTGAACGCCCGCCCCGAAATTGCTTGCCATCATGCGCTCGTAATGGTCCAGATGTTCGTCGAGCGGTTCGACCGTGGCCGCCGCTCCGCCGCCGTGGTATTGGCTGAGGGGAACGAACATCCAGCCCATGCTAGGCGTTTTCTCCCACGTCCCGTCGAAAATGTTTTGCCGTGTGTGGATGACTTGATGTTCGCGGGGAAGCGACCAGTTGGTTTCACGATACCCCATCCCGCATTTGCTGCTCCCCACGAGATAATAATAATCCGGAACGTTCAGATAAACCCCGGTCGACCGGCACCACTGGTAGAAATCGCGAATAACGGTCCACTGCGCCCACCGCGAGTTCTCCATACTCTTCTGAAGCGGGGGCCGAGCAAGCGCGTCGGCGTCACCGGGATAAGACCCGTCATGTTCGAGCAGAGTGAAGCCTGTCTTTTTAAAAAAGCGGTAGAGTTTCCCAAAATAAGTCTGCCCCCACTCACTGGTCAGCGCGGGGCAGTACCCGTGAGTTTGCCCGCCGGGCTTCCCGGTTTCGGGATGGTGAATGTTGTCACTGTCTGGTTTGATCCGTCGGCTGGAGAGAAGCGAATAGCCGCCGATTTCGATCCCTTTCGAGCGGGCGTATTCGGCGGTGCGTTTCCATCGGTCGATATACTCCGGTGATTCGTTTTCAATCTGGAATCCGCTCCCGAAGGAGAGGATCAGCATTTCGAAGCCGGTTTCGGCGCATTGATCGATGGCCTGTTCGACTGCTTCCGGCTTGGAATTACGCAGGTGCATCATAATCGGATTCTCCGTTACCCAGGGAGCGATCGTGCGGTACATCCGGCGCAGTGCGAGTCCTTGACGCTCCCGTTCGGTGGAATCGTAGACCAGTTCGAACGTTCGGAAACTGGTAAACGTTTTTCCCGGCGCGATGTCGTAATCCGGTCCCAGGGTGGGTTCCACTTTCAAGAGGCACGGCTGTTGTTTCATATAATTGACTTGGGTGTGATACTCCGGATCGGGAAGCCAGTGGACGCTATACCGATTCGCGTTTGGGTAGTTGAATCCGCCGAACGCCATATCGGTTTCGACGTGCATCGATTGAGGTTTGGGCAAATCAATCCCTTCGCGAAACTCGACGGAATTCCCGTGTTCGACGATCGCCAATATTTCACTCGTAAACCGATCCACTGTAACCGTATTACTGTTGTCATTATTCACTCGAATCCATTTCGACATCAAAGGAATACCGTCATAAAGTTCGTAAAATACGGAGACGGTGACGTTCCGAAAGGAATCGGTTTCAAGCGCTTTCAACGCAGCCGGTGATAATTGAAAGTCGAATCGCAGGGAGACTCCCGCAGGCGGCCATTCAACGTTCGGGGCGTGGTGTCGGATGCGTTTCCAGGAAAAACGTTCGGTAATCGGTAATCGTTCGATATGAGTCAGCTGGAAAGTGTTTTCACTCGGCTTCATGTCATCCAGCCATTGGTTCAAAAGGAAGGCGTGATTGGGCTGTCCGGTCAAGCCTCCGATATCGAACGCGTGTCCGTTCAGGGAAAGAAGCGCTTCCGGCCGAACCGCCCTCAACAGGGGTTGTCCCGTCATCAGATTGTCGAACGAAACGCAGGCCAGGTTCGGTTCGATTCGCCAAACACGCCGGATGAGACCGTTCGACAGAATAATCTCACGTCCATTCGCACCCCGATAGACATCGGCACTGAAAGCCGCCGAGTCTATTAGCCAATCCATTGGGTTGGCGGAATTGGATAACTTCGGTGGTTCGTGCTTGAACTTATCCAATGAAATGCTTGGCTGTAAAGGCGCAGAACTGCACAAGGAGTGGATAAAAACGATTGAGAGAGCGGTGATGATTCGCATTTTTAGAATTCCTTTTATTGATATAAGCTGGTCTACCCACTTATACGATCGTATGTCACGTTAAGTTTTTTTTCAATGCGATCGCCTTGAAAGAAATTCTCCAGAATGAATGATTCAAGTGAAAGGAGAATGAGAGGTTGAAGAATTTATAAAATGATTAATAATTGATTGATTTAATGTTAGAGCGGTTTTCAAAAGTAACATCGGATTAAACACCATTACGAACGTATTTTTGAAAATCAGTCTAGGTGACCGATTCACTCCGGGAGATATTCCATAATGAGTTATTCAGCGATCCTGCAATTGACTGAAGCCGGTGAGCAAAAATTCAAAGAAGAGGAATTTTCGGAAGCGGAAAAACGCTTCCAGGCGGCGTTGGAGGAATCGGAATCGTACAACGATCCCAACGAGTATATCGCCCGCAACAAGAAAGTCTTGGGTGTTTTCTATCTCGCGCTGGATGATTTCGATAAGGCTGAACCCTATTTCAAGGATTCTCTGTCGATCTATAAGAATCTGTACGGCGTTGACAATCTGAGAACCGCCAAAAGTATGACTCATTGCGGATTGTTCTACCATCGATTCGATCGATTGTCCCAAGCGGAAATCCTTTACCGGCAGGCGTTGAAAATCGAAAACCGAACGCCCTATATGAAAAAACCCGAAATAGACTCGATGCTTCGTTATTTAACCTTACACTTGCTGTCGATGCTGTATTGCAGCCAGAACAGACGTGACGAGGCGTTGGAACTTTGCCGGAAAGCGCCAACGATCGTTTGAGAATTCGATACGCTCACCGAAGTGGACCTTCATCAAATGCTCCTCGACGCCACCATGAACCGTTTCGGCTCTCCCGAAAGTGACCGGGGGATTCTTCGAACGCTTTCCAAACAATTACAGAAGCGATATCTCGGTTCGGCGATCCAAAAGCCGGAATCGGAAGGGGGAAAGGGTGAAACCCACAGCATCGATCCTGTGGAAAAGATTTTAACCGATTCGGTTTAGAAGCACTTGCCGCACGATCTGTTTCAATCGGTTTTCAAACTCTGCTCCTTTTTGCACAACCGCCATCGCGCCGTCATTCAAAAATTCCATTTCATGATCCGAAAATTCATTCTTCGTAACGACCACGGTGGGTATACCGGAATAGCGAGGGTCGTGCCGGATCGTATTGAGAAATTCCCGGTCGCCGTTTTCGTGCGTCAGGACGATCAGATTCGGCGTGAAGGAACTCATAATGGCGAGTGCTTCCTTGACGCTGGCCGTGGCCCGGATGGCGATGCTTTCATCGGCGAGAAATTCGGTCATGAACCGGCGTTCGGAATCGTTCTCGTCCAGGATCAGAATATTCCCGATTCTATCCCGAAGATTCCGATTCATCACGCGAATCAATTCGTCCTGTTTCAACGGCTTATCGAGCAAATCGACCAGCCCCAGATTAACCCCGCGAATTTCCTTCGCGATCACGCTGGCCACGACGACGGGGATGTCCCGAAGTTCGGCGGCGGATTTGATTTCGATCAACACTTCCCACCCGTTCATTCCAGGAAGAATTAAATCCAGAACGATCAAGTTCGGTTTCTCATTTTTTGCTATGGGCAAACCATCTTCACCGGATTCCACGACGGTCACTTGGCATCCCACGTCTCGAAGGTAATCGGTCAACCGCCCGCGGGACTCTATTTCGTTATCGATAATGAGAATTCTCTTCCCGTCGAAACGCTCGGTGGGTGGTGAAGGGCTGGAGGTAAGTCGTTTCGACTCCTCGGTCGTTTCCGACGCAATGTCGCTGGATCGTGTTTGAACCGAATCGTCACAGGAAGGATTCAAAGCGATCGTGAAGGTCGATCCGCAGCCGGTTTCACTTTCGACGGAGAGCGAGTGTCCCAGCATTTCGCACAGATTTTTCGAGATTGTCAGCCCCAGGCCAGTCCCGCCGAATTTCCGTGACGTACTGCTGTCGGCTTGTTGAAACGCATCGAAAATCGACGTAAGCCGGTTTTCCGGAATCCCGATTCCCGTATCGATCACCTGGATTCGAAGCGGAATACGATACGTCTCTTCGCACTCGATACGAACGGTCACGCTGCCTTCATCCGTGAATTTTACGGCGTTGGCGATCAGGTTGATGAGCACTTGTTTCATTTTCCCTAGGTCGGTTAGAATCGAAGCCAGACTGGGAGGAGAATCGAGTAGCAATTGAATCTTTTTGGAAGAAACTTGTTCTTCGAATTGGGGGATGATCTCTTCAACCAGTTGGTCCAATCGAACGGGGGAGACCTCCAGTTCCGCCCGTCCGGACTCGATCTTGGACAGATCGAGAATATTGTTGATGATATCCAGCAGATGATTTCCGTTGTAATGAATACGTTGGAGGTAGTCGAGTTCTTTTTCATTCAGATGGTTCCCCTTATTTTTCTGCAAGACATTGGCGAAACCGATGATTGAGTTCAGGGGAGTGCGTAATTCATGGCTCATATTGGCCAGAAATTCGCTTTTCGTCTCATTCGCCGTTTCGGCGTCATTTTTCGCTTTTCGCAGTTCTTCTTCCGCTTGAATCCGAGTGGTAATATTTCGGAAATAGACAGATAAACCTTCCTCATAAGGGTAGGACTGGATCTCGAACCAGGTATTGAACTGCAAATAGTATTGGATGAACTCTACGGGTGTCTGGTTTTCAAGGGCTTCGTGGAGTTTGTGGTCGAAATTCGTTCCGGAAAATTCCGGAAAAACCTGCCACACGTTATTCCCGATCAGATCGTCACGGGAACGCCGCAGCAGTTCTTCCGCTTTCTGATTCAAATACGTAAAACACCAATCCCGGCTGAACGCGATGAAGGCATCGGTGATGCTTTCGAGAATATTCAGTTTCTGGCGTTGAGATTCGCGTCGGACTCGTTTCGCGATATTTCGTTCGGTGACGTCTCTGCAGAATCCGGTCAACCGGTCTTCGGAGATTCCTAAGACATCGATCGATAGATCGAAATCGGAACCATCCTTCTTCGTGAAAGCCAGTTCCACATTGATTTCAGAATCGAATAGCGATTGCTTAAAGCGATCGATTGCTTCGGTAGTAACGTCGGAGGAAATCAGATCGAAGAGCGTTCGATCGAAAAGTTCCTCGGTTCGATAACCCGTAATCGAACTCATCGCGTCGTTGAAATCCAGAAAACGGCCTTCGAGATCAATCACGAAAAAACCGTCAGGCGCGTTGTCGATATACCTTCGGTATTTATCCTGACTGTTTCTCAGAGCGCGTTCCGTATCTTTCAGGTCGGTAATATCGAATCCGGACGACTGGATTTCGACAAGTGTTCCGTCCTGATCGAACAGACCGCGATAATTCGAATGATTCCATCGGATCGTGCCATCGGATAGAAGCGCGCGATGATCGAGAGCGACTTCTGCATGAGCGGCCGTGATGGCTGAAAGAGCCGCTTGAACGGTTTTACGATCTTCTTCATGGATCGTCATGGTATAGGGCTGGCCGATAAGGCGGTCTTCCGGTTGATTGAAATACTGACAGAAGGCATCGTTCACATAAGTCAGTTCGCCGCCGGATGTGAACCGGGTGATGAAATCGATCTGATTCTCAAGAATGGATTGATACCGATTACCGAGCCGGTGACTGGATTTCAATCCGAAAAAATAACCGAATGCACAGGCGGCAATAGCCGCAACGATCGTGATCCAAAAATAACGATTCTGAAAGATGGAGGGCGGGACCGTATTCGTTTCTGCGAGAATAGTGAGGGTACGAACGCTCAATCGTTCCATCGCCTAACACGTTTCAAGCGGAATAAGTGTGAAGGCAGTGAAAAAGGAAACACCTATCGGTGTGAGAGCCGTTTTTCGATCGCGCACGTTTTTGATCCATTCTGTGGTTCTCTAAAATATATCTTCAAATTCCTATTTTACAACTTTTTTAACATATTAATCTCAGCCCAACTCAATTTTTATTCTATTTCTTGATAGATTCCTCTCATCATCTAAAAAGAGTAATTTCCGATCCTGACGGTTCCTCCGAAATGCGCTACGATGATCGGGAATCGTTAAATAAAATTGATAACCTTTTTAATAGGAGAATAACTCATGCCGAAAGCAACGATAGCCGTCATCGTCGGTAACCGTGATTTCTTTCCCGACCGCCTGATTGGTGAGGGACGCCGGGATATCTTGAACCTCTTTGATGAAATGGATATCGAACCGGTGATCGTCGGAGAAAACGATACGAAACTGGGCGCGGTGGAAACGTGGGCGCACGCCAAACGCTGTGCCGAATTGTTTGCGAACCATCGCAATAAAATCGATGGTGTTTTAATCACTCTCCCTAATTTCGGTGATGAAAAAGGCGTCGCCGATACCTTGAAACTCTCCGGTTTGAACGTCCCGATTCTCGTGCAAGCCTATCCCGACGATCCTGGCGAACTCAATCTCGAACGCCGCCGCGACGCTTTCTGCGGAAAAATCTCCGTCTGCAGCAACCTGCGCCAGTACGGTTTTCCCTTTTCGCTGACAACCCTTCACACCGTTCATCCTGCTTCAGACAGTTTTAAGGCCGATTTAGACCGTTTCGTTCGAGTCTGCAATGTCGTGAAAGGAATGAAATCTGCCAGGCTGGGAGCCGTCGGCGCTCGTCCCAACGCCTTCAACACTGTGCGGTACAGCGAAAAAATCCTCCAGGAATCGGGCATTACCGTCGCCACCGCCGACCTCTCCGAAATCATCGGAACGGCCAATAAGTTGACAAATGATGACGCGAACGTAAAGGCCAAACTCGACGAGATCAACGCCTACGCCGACGCGGGCGATGTGCCCCAGGCTTCGATGGTGCTGATGGCGAAGTTCGCCGTTGCGCTCCAGGGTTGGATGGACGAAAACGACTTGAACGCAACCGCGATTCAATGCTGGACCTCGCTTCAAATGAACTATGGAGTCAATGCCTGCACGGTGATGAGCCTGATGAGCGAGAAATTGATGCCGAGCGCCTGCGAGGTGGATATCACCGGCGTGGCCGCGATGTATGCGTTGCAACTCGCTTCCGGAACCCCCAGCGCCCTAGTCGACTGGAACAACAACTATGGCGGCGATCCCGACAAATGCGTTCTCTTCCATTGCGGCAATTGGGCCAAGTCTTTTCTGCCTGACGCGAAGATCGTTCCCGCCGATATCCTCGCCAATATTCTGGGGAAGGAATGCACCTACGGTGCGCTTCACGGACGAACCCCGGCGGGTGCGATGACCTATGCCCGAATCAGCACCGACGACACTTTCGGTATGATCCGAGCCTACGTCGGGGAAGGGAAATTCACCGACGATCCCCTCGACACCTTCGGCTCGCGAGCCGTTCTCGAAATCCCGGAACTCCAAGCCCTGATGCACTACGTTTGTGAGAACGGTTTCGAGCATCACGTCGCGATCAATGCCTCCCGAACCGCCCCCGTCCTGGAGGAAGCCTTCGGAAAATACCTCTTCTGGGATGTCTACAACCACATCGGATAAATTGAAATCGAGTGAATAAAAGTACATCATCGGTATTTGACTATAAATAGAAGGAGCAAATCACTCATGAAACGTCGGGAATTTCTAAAATCCGCAACAATCGCATCGGCGTCGTTCGCGCAGCTCCGGTTTATGCAAGCAAGTGAAGGCGCGGATGACAAACCGAATATCGTGTTTATTCTGGCCGACGATCTGGGCTATGGAGACGTGCATTCCTTCAATCGAAAATCCCGGATTCCTACTCCCAATCTCGACCGGCTGGCGGGTGAGGGAATCGTTTTCACCGACGCCCATTCCGGTTCGGCAGTCTGCACCCCGACTCGATACGGCGTCTTAACAGGCCGCTATGCCTGGCGCACGCGCATGAAGCGTGGCGTTTTGAACGGCTACTCCTCCCATCTGATCGATCCGGCCCGCATGACGGTAGCCTCGCTCTTGAAGAAGAATGGCTATCACACCGCCTGTATCGGCAAATGGCATTTAGGCATGGATTTTCCCTGGCTCAACTCGGACAAGAAAACAATCGACGTAACCAAGCCGATCGAGAACGGCCCCAACGTGTATGGATTCGATTATTTCTTCGGCGTCAGTGCCTCGCTCGATTTTCCGCCCTACGGCTATGTCGAAAACAACCGCTTCACCGAACCGCTCGACCGTCGGCAAAAGAAACTCAGTTTCCCGATATACCTCCGCGATGGCGCGATGGGAACGAATTTTAAGCATGTCGAAACGCTGGATGCCCTGCTCGGCAAGGCCAAAGATTATATTTCACAGAATGCGAAAAAAGACGCCCCGTTCTTTCTCTATTTCCCGATGACGGCTCCTCACAAGCCGGTGATGCCGGCCAAACGTTTCGAAGACACGACGGAACTCGGTCCCTATGGTGACTTCGTTCATCAAGTTGATTGGACGGTCGGCCAGGTAATGGAGACGTTGGAGAAATCCGGGGCCGCCGATAACACGTTATTGATCGTCACCAGCGACAACGGTTCGTTCATGAACAAACTCGAAGAAGACGCAACCGGTCACGTCACCGATCCGGCGGTTCAAGGCTTCCGTCCATCGTCTCACCGATCCGCCCATATCTTCCGGGGAACGAAGGCCGATATCTGGGAAGGCGGACACCGCATCCCGTTCATCGCCCGTTGGCCGGGAAAAACTCAGCCGGGAACGACATGCGATCGAACGATCTGCCTGACAGATTTCATGGCGACCTGCGCGTCGGTTGTCGGAGAATCCTTGCCAGAGAATGCCGGGGAAGACAGTTTTACACTTGTTCCGTCGCTTCTGGGTGAAACGAATGCCCCCCGCCGCCCCGCCGTCGTTCATCATTCAGCCAATGGTACGTTCGCCGTTCGTGAGGGAAATTGGAAATTAGTCCTCAGTTCCGGTTCGGGAGGTAGAGAAAAACCGAAAGGCAAACCAGGCCAGAAACCATTCTGCCTTTTCGATATGAAAAGTGATCCCTCCGAACGAAACGATGTCTCTACCCAATTCCCCATCCACGTAAAACGCTTGGAAGCCTTATTACAAAAATTCATCGACGAAGGCCACAGCGTCAAAAAGTAAAAGTAAGTTTAGTGAATACGCTATTGACCGTATCATCGAAATAATCGTTAACGCTGTTGAAAACCAAGTACCAATGAGTGTTTTCAATAAATTCCCATCCATAAATCACGCTGACGTTATGGTTGCTGCTGCTTCGATGCTGGAGTGATGTTTTGATCCACATATCATCCGTAAAATAATAATCGAAGATAATTCGGTTCAACCATATCGTCTCTTCACCACCACTCGGCTTCTCTTCAAAACGGATCACGAATTCATAGCGGATCGGCAGCCGTTCGAACGGCTTGATATTTTTCCCCAGAGAGAGCTCGTCATAAGGCACTTCTGCGAATTCGCCAGTCGTCCACCTAAAATTCAATCGTTTCCAAGTATCCGAATCGTTCAGTATGAATCCCGTGGTGGTACGAGTGTTATCATAAGGCGCGTGGTAATCGAACGCTTGCGCAAGATAAGTGGCAATATCGTTGGGATAAACCGCATAGATTAAAAAGTTGTAATCGCGTAAAACAGTTTCATCTTCTTCGTTTTCGTACAACTGCGATCCCAATTCAACGTGAAAGTCTTTATACCAACGTTCGTCGGATCGCAGGTGGTATTCGAGTTGAAAATACGGACCGAAAACATCGCGGCGGGGAATGTAACCCAGCATCGGATCGAATCCTTCCGTGATCGCGTCGTACCCCAGACTGAAATCCCAGGGATACTTATTATAGTAGAGCGATGTATAACCTAAATAATCGAAGCGGTCTTTGATCAAACCGCCGGATCCGTCTTCCCAACGGTCGTCGGCGACGGAGGTTTGAAAACGGTACTGCCAGTCGTCGTTGAGAAAAAAGTTACCATCCATGCTGGCGACGCGTGAATGCCCGTCGTTATACTCGCCCGTGGAAAGATAGTACCCCAGCGTGGAACGTTCGCCGATATTTTGTATCGTGCGAAACATCGATGAATTCCCATAACGCGTCCCACCGTGTGTGGTGTCACCATGAATATTCAAGAAAGAGAACTTAAAGTCATCCCATTCGCCGCTGATGTTGGCGCCAGTATCGATATCCGTAAACCGACGGCTGTAATAAAGCCGCTTCCGCATACCCATCAGATCGTTGCCTTCGCGGAAGAACCGGCGTTTCTCCGTTAAAAACCGTTCCGTATCCCGGAGTGCAATGGTATCGTCGTCCGCTTCCACCTGGCCGAAATCCGGAAACAATGTCCACGACGATGTAATCGACGGCGTCAGACGCACGCTGGCGTCGACACCTATCCGATTGAAGGTTTCCGTCTCGCTGTTGAAATCCGTTCGCGAACTGATGTACGGTGAAATTTCAAAATTGCGATTGAAAACACTGTCGGATAGATCCAATCCGGTCAAATGTCCGAAATAGCGAGGCCGGTATGACTTCGTCGTATGGTAACTCCAATAACTATGGGCGTCATTACGTACGATTTGCCGTCTGAAATTCAGCCCCCAGGTTTGCCCGTCCCTTTTGAAAAAGTTCATGACGGTGAGCGGAATGTTCATCTCGAACGTCCAGCGGTCGTCCAGAATTCGAGCGGCCAAATCCCATTCCGCCGTCCAGCCGATATTGAATTGACCGGATGGCCCCTCGATGCCGTCGCATTTCGTGCCCAATGGATTGCAATAGAATATGTATTTCGAGCGATGGTTGTGCGTGGTATCGAAATTGATTTCAACATGATCGTCGCCCTTAAAAAAGCGGTCTTCCCGCCGCTCGGACGCATGGATCTCATCCATCTTCTCGTCGAAGCATTCCACGGCGATGTAGAGGTGCGAGTTTGTATACGCGATACGAACGACCGTTTTCTGCTTGGAAATTTCACGGGTGTAAGTGTCGGTGAAATCGGTTGCAATATCGCAATCCTGCCAAAACGGTTCGTCCAGCACTCCATCGACCGTAATGGCTTGGTCGACTTTCAGCGCCTTGACCGACGGCATAGGTGAATCCGGATCGTCATGCGCGTGTGTGAACGAAGAGATGAACAGGGAACACAATAGAACGAATAATCCCGAGACGGGCAAATGATTTTGCAGGGAATTCATAAATCTCACACGAGTTGTCGTATTAGCAAAACAAATTATATAAGGGTATATAGTCAAGTTTGGAAAGGTCTGTCAAGTGTCGTTGAAAACGTCGTCCATGCAGTAATCAAAAAGGTTCTCCGCTAAATTGAGTGGATCGAACTGGTGGCTTACTCACCCTACCATTCTGCTCAGACCTAATGAATAATAGCCTGTAAAGGATATTCAGCATCACCACTTTTTATCGTCAAAAGGAAAACAACCATGATACGACCGATACGGAAAATGCTAATCGGCTTCATCGTGTTCACGCTGTTCGCAGCCATGATGAACGAAGTCGATAGATCGCAAGCAGGCGAACGAAACGGACAGGCCAAAACGCTCAGGGTCGCCACCGCACAAATCCCTGTTACGCGCGATATCGCGGCGAACGTCGAAACGATTTCCAGGGCCATCGACCAAGCCGTCGCCGAAAAAGCCGACGTGCTCTTAACGCCGGAAGGATCGTTAAGCGGATACACGCCCGATTTCGATCGCGAGCAAGCCCTCAAAGGATTAAAACAGATCGTTGAAAAAGCAAGCCAACATGGACTGGCGCTCGCTCTGGGAACGTGTTTCGTCGAGCCTGAAGACAACCGTTGCTACAACCAAATTCGATTCTACAACGCCAAAGGAAAGTTTCTCGGTTATCACAGCAAAACGCTTCTATGCGGAAGTATGACCGATCCCCCCAAAGGTGAGATCGAGCATTACGCCGTCAGCCCTCTAAAGACATATACCCTGAACGGCATCACTATCGGCGGGCTGATCTGCAACGATATGTGGGGCAATCCCGGCTGCACGCCTATGCCGGAAACGCATCTCAGCCAGCAGTTGTCGGCAAAGGGGGCGAGGATTATCTTTCACGCCATCAATGGAGGCCGTGACGGCGGCGACTGGTCGGAACAAGTCTACTGGCCTTTCCACGAAACCAACATGAGAATACGCGCCTCCTCCGGAAAGGTGTGGGTCGTGAGCGCGGACAACTGTCACCCAATGGATATCCCCTGTTCCGCCCCGACCGGTGTACTCCAACCTAACGGTCAATGGGCAGTCAAAGCACCGAAAAAAGGAGAACACATCGTCGTCCATACGATCGAACTGGAATGAGTCAAGTTTTCAGTAATCAGGCTCTTCCTGGTTAGGTAATGGGGGATTGATGGATTGTTTATTTTGTCGGAGGCTCGATGGAGATATTTTTCCATTCAACCGTTGTGCGTCCGGCTTGGTCACACGCCGCGGCGCGCAGGCGGTATTTTCCGGGGCGCTCGATTTTGAATGTCATCTCGACCGTCGTTTGGCTGGAATCGTTCTGGATATTAACCGGGCGAAATTCATGAGAGAGGGTGCGATAGTCTTCCTCTTCAGGCCCGTACAGTTCCCAAAAGATTTTCGAATTGACGTAAATCCCTTTCGTATTGGTTCCGGACGTGTAGTAAACCGGAGACGATCCTTCGGTCAGGCGGGCGAGGGCGGTGATTTCCACAGAACCCTTGCTGGTGGCAGTAGTGAGATCGATCGTGATTTGGGGTGGATCGCCTTCTGGGCGGGAAGGAATCCTTGGGCCGTCGTGAAGAACGCGTTGACCTTTCGTTTCCACTTCCACCTTCCCGTCTTCACGGACGCGCACGATTTCCCGGTAGCCGGATGCCTGAAAAGTTTCGAGATCCCAGAACAGATCGAACGCGGTTCCCAGCCGGAGGCAGCGCTCGATTTCCGTGAAGAAATTCCCCATTACCGTGCGGTACTTTATTCCTTTTCGATTGATCCGCTCCAGGTTCAACTCACCGATTCCCCAGAGGTTTCCCTTACCCAGATGGACGTGACCGAGGTTGTACCCGGCGGGCAAAAGGATAGCGGTTTCGGCGGCACGTTTTAGTTTATGTAAATCCCGATAGGGTCGATTCTCGATGTGGTTTCGAAGGCCCCTCGCTAAAGCCAGGCACTCGTTGTGAGGAACGCAGGCCAGACGATGGGTATCCCAGCAGAAGAAAAATTGTGCGCCGAGGTCATAGGCGTGGGTGAAAAACCAAAACGCATCGCTGCGGTCGACCGATCCGTAGATACTTGTTCCCCATGTCTTATCGGTTGACCTCGCCGCGCCGCGCAGGAATCCATAAATGATTCCGGTCAGATGGTTGGGGCGGTCGACGGGAATCTGACATCGATAAACCATGTTCATTTCCGGCAAGGTTCTGCGAGTGCCGACCCGTCCGGGGGGTTCGAAAACGATGGCTGAAGGCGGTCCGTTCTTTTTATCGGCGAGTTGATATAACGCCGTACTGACCATCGTTTCCCAGGTGTACAGGTTTTGCTGAAGAAAATTCATTTCGCCGGTATCCACATCGGGACGGGCCACGAGATTACGCAGCAAAACGGTTGGATTCTTTTGATTGTTCGCTTCATCGAAATACGTTTGAAATTTCTCGAAACAGATTTGCGGGGTGATCGATTTTCGAAATTCCTGATCCTCTCGCAGGCGGGGACGAATGACGTGGTCTCTCGTGCAGACTGCCGGCTCGTCCAGAAAGAGAATCGGCCCTAGATAATTGCTTCGGTAAAGGATTTCGGGATACCGAATCTCTTTTCCGCCGATGCCCCAATAGAACACGTTGCGGTTTTCGAGCCAGCCGGTTTGTTCAGGATCGGCTCGAAAGCAATTCATTCCCGCTTCGATCATTTCGTCGTAATCGGTTTTCGTCAGGCGGATGGTTTCGTAATCCGAGTCGTCGTACCGGCGGGTGTCATCTTTGAGACGGGTGTTGTGCGGCACACCGATCATGGCGTCCGGAAGCAGTTCGAGAACATTGGCTTGCGGGGGATTCGGGATATCTTTTGAAACGTCTGAACGAACGAACTGGTATTGTTTCCCAAGATAACGCATCGTTGGGGAAAATAAATTTTCCGGCGAGTTCCGCTCGTTCGGCTGAGGGAAAAGATACGGCCAGGTTCCAAGTATCGGAAGTACAGCCTCGCCGGTGAATCGATGTCGGAATTCCAATGCGTCACGATCGCCTTCCTTGAGAATGTAGCGGGCGATTGCTTTACGTGCTTTTTTTATATTCGTCGGAGGAAAATTTCGAGTGAGAATCCAGGCCGTGAAACAGTCTCCATTGGCTTTCAGAGAATGCAGTTGGAGCCATTGATTGATTACGCCTTCTCTTTCTTCCAATGGGCCGAAACTCAAGATAAACGTTTTGACGTTGGATTTAGGAATCGCATTATTGGAATTCAGACGATATTCAGCAACCGTTCCAGGTTTCCCCAAAGGAGCTTGATCTGAATTTGTTTTTCCGATGGCAGCATTGACAGTAAAGACGAATAAAACGGCTCCAACAATAATTCTGATATTCATCAGGTTCTCCTCATTACTTAGATTCAAGGGATATTTGCCTATCAATCTTGAAGCGACAGCACTTGACACTGGTTTTTGAGCGCTGGGATTGTCAGTGTTTTCCCTGCGATACGGACTTTCACCGGCTCACGATTGTCTGTGAAATCGGTGCGCCTGATTAAGACTTGATTCCCCATTCGCAAACCGGAAACCACCGGGCCGGGTTGATTGGGGACATCGAAAATGACGGGAACACCGTTTTCGAGAAATTCACCGTACTCCTGCGCGGCGGCCCAGACTGGATGCAGCAATTCGACTTCTTTGGGTTGTTCGTTCTTTCCACACCATAGGAAAAAAGTGTCCGTGCCTCTAAGCAGCATGTGCCACAGCAGTTCCCGGTAACACCATTCACTCATCTGCTCCGGTTTAGTCAGGCTTTTTTTCGGAGCGGTTTTGTCCTCACTCAAACCGACATCGACCGTGTGCCAATGCACGAAAGAGATGATCGGGATATCCTGGGGCGTGTACTGTCCCGCATTACTCGCTACTAGTAGCCCGTTATAGAACCAGCGGTAATCGCCCGGATCGAAATCGTACCAATTCCAGGTCCACGACCAGGGGTAGACGACGGGCATGGCAAACGTAAAACCCGTGTTCTCAAAATCGTTGGACCAGTGCCGGTAGCGGGCATTCTGGTCGATCCGTATGGGCGGCCCTTCGACATAGCGTTCGAAATAGTCATACCAATATCGCCAGCCGTCATGGGGATAAACCGCGTAATTGCCTACCAACGATTGGGGAAAACGTTCGAGAAGCGGTTCGGCATAAGCCAGGCGTTGCAAGCGGCTTCGAATACGGCGCAGCTCGTGCTGATAAACGAGAAAGCTATCCAATTGGGGCAGATGTTCCCGACATACCTTACAGCGTTTGGATGATTCGTGCGCGCGGTTCCATTCCAGAGGGCCGTCGATTTCCCAATCGGCAAAAACGAAACCGGGATGCAAGCCTTCTTTTTTGTACGCTTCCGCAAATTGAGTGAATCGTTTCTGGATCGGGGCGATCCGGTGTTCCAATCGAAACGGACACCCCATTTTTTTATTGCCGAAAGTGGTCTCGAAAAAGGGCACGTCTTTCGAATCGATGTGGGCGGTTTTCTCGGAGCCGTCACAGAATCGGTAGATCAGAGAATTGGCATTCACGTTGACGCGAAGGCCGAGCCGCTTTTGAGCGCGGGCCACCGGGAGGCATTCGGCAAGGCTTTCCTTCATGCGGCCGTGATTCCACGAAGCAACCAGGCCGACTCCCCGCCGGTCAAGCAGGCGCACGAGTGTTTCCGCTTGTTCATCGTTCAGTTTTCCCGGATTCATGGCAGGCCACAGATACAGTGGCAGACGTTTGCCGCGGTCGAATTTCAGCGGTTCGGCGATGTCGAGAACGAGTTGGATATGCTCTTTCCACTCGGCTTCGCTGTCAGCCGCACCGGCGGAACTGCCCGTAATCAAGAGAATGAGTGGGATTAAAAACCACCCGAACAAGATCGATAGTCTGTGATTCATGGCACTGAACGCTCCTTTATTGTTTCTTCAACCATATACTATAGAGTATTCCTTCACCCTGAAAAGCCATCGTGTCCGCCTGTCGACGCGACGCAATGTATTCTCCCAGAGGGAGAGGGAAATATAGTGATATTTATTATGATAGACTACTAGCCGATGTTCGAGAGGAAGCGCGGTCAATCCACACGCCATAGCGTTGCGGCGATATAGCGCTCTGGAGAGCGGCGGTCGCAGAAATAATAGACGGTCAAGATCGTTCCATTTGGAAGTTGCACTGTCCGGGGGTAACCGATATCCCGGCTGGCCCCATCCTCGCGCAGACTGAATTGTTTCGTCCAGGTTTTCCCGTCGTCGCTGCTTAATCGAGCTCGGATACTATATGGTTCGGCGCGATAGCCGTAGGTCAGGCAAATCCGGTTGTCTTTCAATTGAATCATGCTGGGTGGATTTCCGATACCGATGTCACCCGCCGGGGTGCTGAACAACCGCCAATTCAAGCCGTTGTCGTCCGAACGATAGACCTCGATCCAACGCCTTGGTCCCTCGCGCCGTCTGACCGCGACGATGATCGATGTTTCCGAAAGCCTGATGGACGAGGGCATGATGGAGAATTCTTTCGGTTCGGGACCGATCCAAGCAACGTGATCCCACGTGATCCCTCCATCTTGTGTCCGGGCGCAAAAGGGGCGTCCTTCACGGCCGTTATTCTTGGCGCAGGTTAAAAACGCCATACAATCGTTTGATGAATTTACACAATAATCGGTTCTCGCGGCGATCCCTTTCACACCCTTGACCAAGAGATCGAATGGGCCGTTCCAGGAGTGTCCCCGGTTGTATGAATAGTAGAATAACGACGGTCCGGAGTGGTGATCGAGCATCCGAAACGTCAGGGCCAAATCGGGATGAGTAAAGTTAATCGGTTTCGTGTTGGGAACGGGAACGGGGGGTATCAGGTGGGGTGGCTTAATACCTTGCAGCCCCTCTCCTCTTGGAACGATGACCGACGACGGATCTTCAATACTCCACGTTCTGCCGCCATCCTTGCTGCGAGCGAAAAGATGTTCCTCTGGACGTTCCCGGTCGATGTGATGCCGGTCGCCTAAATCTTTGTAATAGCCGCGGCTAAAACCAACCAGAATCTCATCGCCCCATTTCCATATCCCGTGATTGGCCGGCCATCCGCCAAACCGTCCCTCTTCGCGAAAAACGGTGACATGATCGATCACGTTAACTTTCGGTTCTGCATAGGCAAATCCAGCAAAGAAGATAGTCACGATAACGAACGATAGGAACTTGGTATAAAACACTTTCATTAGTTTTCCTTGCGTCATTCGAGAATGATTTAGTATTATGCGACCCGTCCAGTTCGATTCCAGATCGATCGAACCGGATTGCATCGATCGACGATCAGGCTTCTTCGATGACTTTCCAGCCCATGCGATCGGCGAGGGCGAAGACCGGTTCTTTTAAGTCGCCGTAAGCCGTGACCCGGTGCCAGCCCCAATGGTCCCATTGGGTGAAGAGTTTCTCGATATCTCCAACCGGTTCGACGCCGATTTTCGTTCGGCAGGCGCGGTCGTCGGGATCGTTTTCGATGGCTTTGCCCTGATGGAAAATAATCTCTTTCCTCTCCTGATTAACGTCAATTGTCGTCGTCATATAGCCCAAGGGGAAAATCGAGCGGACCGAGGCTCCCTGGCGGTCTTCGGAATGGGTCATGATCGTGAAGGGATTGGTCTTTCCTTTTGGGCCGAATACCTTGTTTGAACCGACGCAGTGTGCGTAGATGATCTGCCGTTTGGAGGTATCGATCACGGGATCGGAGATATACCCGGGACGGCCCCCGGTCATGGCCGTGATCGCAATCATCGCCGCCGTGGATCTCACATCGCATTCACACGCGCCAACCAAGGCCTCGTTGTTCAATTCATGGAATCCCAGGCAGGGATAGGCATGGATGTGTCCGCCGTAAAATCCTCCCAGGCAGTTCACTGTAATGGCATTCGCGTTATGCTTCTTCAGGACGTTCTTCATTCCTAAGTACATGGCCGCTGACGTGAGGAGAGTTTCGCTGGAAACATCGATAACCTCAGTGGCGTTTTTGCGCCATCGGTTGGCAACCTCGCGACTTTCGTCTTTGTCCGCTTTTTCCCAGGCGTCGTTGACTTCCGAAAAAGAGACGTTTTCCATCGGAATGCCGAAGATATCTTCCGCCGGTCCGGAGTTCTGATCGCGGACCGCCAGGATTTTCGATTGCTTCATTTTTTTGAGACATTCATCCGGTCCAAGGGTTTTCAGAGGATCGTTCAAGCAGGAGAGATCGCCGGGTTTGGGGGTGCGGGAAGTCCGTAATTGCTTCGTTTCCGTTACGTAATCGGAGAGTGAACCACCCTTCTTGACCAGAGCGATATATTTGACCGCATCGGCTACGTCTTCAATTTTCGACGACGCCACAAAACCGAAATTCGGCGTCTCTTCGCGAAGGAATCTAGCGGTGTAGACCAGGAAACCGCCGCTTCCGCCGTATTGGAAATCGGCGTAGAGCACCGGTTTGTCTGAGGTGACGATTGTCTGGATCACGCGGTTCCAGCAGTTCATTTGGTAGACCAAGTAGCCGTCGATCTTTTCCGTGCGGTCTTGTTCGAGAATCGCTTTGGCTTGCTCCTCGCCTGTAGCCAGGGACTCGACAAACTCGAAACCGGGACATAACTCGGTCAATTTCTTTTTGATATTGGCCATCACCGGTCTGAAATCGAATCCGACGTTGGGCCAATCCGGTCCCGGTTGAACGGGGGCGTGAAGCGAGTGCACAATCCGGATTTTTACTTTGGATTGGCTCTCTCCCGCATGAAGTGAACTAGAACCCGCCAGCAGTCCAGTGGCGGCCGCTCCGGCCATGCAGCTGGTTCGCAGAAAATTCCGGCGATTCATTCGGCAGGTCGAACAGCACGATAGGGGTTTTTGAATGTTCTTCATCGTTCTCTCCTATGGATTATTATTCTGGGATCGTTTTTATAATAATCTTATTATATAGCCGATTTAATCTGCTGTCTCTATTACGAACACATTTCGTTTGCCGGGCGTTGTCAAGAATTCGAAAATGACAATATCCTTTATTCGTTCGTGTGCGATCGAGCGATTGTTGCTCGTTACCGCACAGGGGGAATCTCTTAATTGTGGTGGTAAGCGCAAGCGAATCTTGCGCGATCCGGCCAGGCCGTCAATCCAACCTTCGACGCGATCGGCCTGGTAGGTGTAGGCGAGATCGACATCGTTCAAGACACCGCAGCCTTCCTGGCCGAATCCTTTCGTGTACCAATCCAGCGGCACACACGGATCAATCAGAATCGTTCCATATACATCTACTTCCAGACCAAGCAGCGTCTGCTGCACAATCGTCGAGTTGTAGATTGCGGGATACCCAGCGTACTTGGAGATCGTCGCCTGCGCTTCATCGCCGGGTTGAAAACGTCCCAGGGCATAACGTTCCGCAAACCATCCCGCTCCGCCACCGGAAGGCCGATCGTATAGCCTATTCGCATACGTGATGGTTTTGTACAGCCCTTCGCCGTCTCTCATTCGATGGCGCATCATCGCGTCGTAGCGCCAGATTCGCGCCATTGCCACACAGTCCTTATACGGCGCGCGCTTGTTGAGTTCTGCCTCGCTGTATGTTTCCGCTTTTTCTGCGATCCACGTTGGCGCGTTCAATCCGTTGACTTCGTAAAACGCGGATTCATGCGTCTTGAAATAGTTCCAGACGCGATCGATTCTCCATGTCTTCGAGACATCGAATGCGAGCATCGCAAAGTTCGTGTCGCACATACCGTGCGTGAATTTTCGGTACGGCTCGTCCGCATGAATGAGTTGAAACTCTGCGAGACCTGCATTCGTGCCACCGGTCCCTTGCATCCGTGTGCCTGTAAATTTCACCCATATTAATTTTCGCGGTGCAAACGATACCATCGCCCGCGAAACATCAAACCGGTTAAACGTAACCTCGACACGGGGCGATCCGTCGCTGAATTCCAGGTATCCATCGGCGAATCGCTCGCCCGGCTGAACGTTTGGATCGGTCCGGTTGTAGAGGATCGCTCCGCCGATGGTAACGGGTTCTGCGAACTTGATCTGAATCCACGCATTCTCGGTTTCGTTGTCTGCTGCCCATTCGTGTGCGCCTGCTGCACCGACACCCACGGCAAAGGCGTCGATGCCGATGCCGATCACTTCATCGACCGCTTTTACCGCCGCATGGGTTTCGTCCAGATGCGAACTCACGGTCACGATCGATCCAAATCGCTTGGCTGCCGCGATGTTGTTGTACGTGAGATGCTCCATGTAGTAACCACGCTTCGTATTCCAGAAATGATTCTCAGCGCCATTCGCAAGCCGCTCCGCAACCGCCGCTGCATGTTGCTGCCGTGCCGTTTCGCCTGCAACGCTTTCTAAATCCGCCAGCCGCTTAAGAGCCAAGCACGCCGACGCCTGTGCCACGCCGTCGATATCGCGATACACTTGGTCCAGGTCGTATGAGTGGCTCTGCAGCAGGCCTGCGTCATCGATCCAGCCTTCGATATACGCTGCTGTCCTTCGAAGCGCAGGCAGGTTTTCCCTCAACCAGTCCCGATCCTGCGAAAAGCGGAAAATCATGTCGCCCAGCAGCAGAAAATCGATGCTCGCCGTTAGCCTTAGCGGGTAGTACACGATCCCGCCGTCAATTGTCGTTTCGGGGACGATGTTGTGCGGGTTGTCATACATCGTCATCGACCGGACACTTCCATCGGATAACTGATAGATTGACTTGGTCAGGTTCCACGCCCGGAGCACAAGCGGTAAATTCTTCTCACACGCGAGGTACGCCGCTGCCTGATGTTTCACATCAACTCCAGGATACCATCCCGGGTAATGCCCGTTCACATCGACCTTCCACGGTCGATCCGGTTCTGTATGCTGGTTTGCCCGCGCTGCATGTTCCGTTTTCACTGGAACTTTGCACGGTTCCAGGGTGTTTACCCAGTTTCCGCGATAGACCTCCGCAATCTTCGGATCAGGCAAACGCAGCGTCGGCAAACTCGCCTTGTTATCAGCGAAAATGTTTATCGCTTCGAATAAGGTGATTAGGATAAGCGCCATGTAAATGGCTGCGATTTGGAGACGACGTGAAACTGCTTCAGTATGTCTCAAGAATTTCCCTTTCTTTGGAACCGTTATAGCTGGAATTGTTTTGTGGTGCAGGCTTCCAGCCTGTATCGTTAAGTACAAATGCAGGCTGGAAGCCTGCACCACAATTTAATGCGATTTACTCATATAGGATGGTCGTTTGTCAACGGTTCTACTATCTGATTTGGTTGAATAAAGTTGCGGTGTTTCGGTGGAGGATTTTTTCCTTGTCTTTGTTCGACAGGTCGGAGGAATGGATTTTGAGGGGGGCGATAGCCGGATTTTGCAGGGGCATGGCGCTTCCGTGGAGCAGACGATTGGCTCCGATTTCGCTGACAACTCGATCGATCGCCCGGTACGCCATCATTCCCGATGTCTCCAGATACACGTTTGGACACCGGCGCATGATATCCAGCGTGGTTTGCAACTCGAAGAGATAATTGACCGACGAGATGATGAGATTCGTTTGTGGATGTTTTCGAGCCAGCCCTTCGATGTCCTTAAGATTTTGAACCGGCAAGCGCCAGCTCATCATCAGGCGGTAGGGAAGCATGACCGGGATCGACTCGTCTTCGCAGAAATCCAGCAGTTCGTCGATGTAAGGTTCTTCCAGCAGATTGTAACTGTGATTGAGAGGAAAGAGTTTGACAAGCGAAGTTTCAAACCGGCGGCAGTCTTCGCGATAGTTGTCTTTTCCCGGCGCGTAGG
Source organism: uncultured bacterium (assembly GCA_964606645.1). Taxonomy (GTDB): domain Bacteria; phylum Hinthialibacterota; class Hinthialibacteria; order Hinthialibacterales; family Hinthialibacteraceae; genus CAZSIZ01. Next base: position 33,155 of record CAZSIZ010000001.1, on the reverse strand, counting down.
GGGAATAGGTGAACGCGGGCATGAAGCGGGTGGGATGATCCCGAACGATCCGTACCGTTTCTTCGTTGCCCGCTTCCGTATCGGCAAAAACCGCTTTCAGGGAGCAGAGAAACGCTTGGTTGATTCCGTATCGATCCATCGCCTTCAGAATCGAATCGATGCCGTGGTTTCTGAGTGGCCAGTAAGGCCAGTTGCCGTGATAGGCGTGGACATCGAGGATCATTTACGACTCCCGCAACCGCAATAGACGTTCGATGTTCCCATGGAAGATCGAATCCTTCTGTTCATCCGTTAGATCGCTTTCCCGCACTTTCGCTATTTGTAATATCGGGTCGAGAAGCGGGGTGTCCGAACCGAATAGAATACGGTCCGCGCCTACTTGCTCAACGGCGAATTCGATCATACCGTTGTCGAAGGAGGAACTGGCGGTATCGAGATAGATGTTGGAGAATTTTTTGGCGGCGGCGATGGAGCGGTGCCAGTCGCCGTGTGCCTGGGGGCAGCAGCCCGTATGCGCATTAATGAGGATCGATTCGGGGACCTGGCGCGCCAGGGATTCACACTCGGCGCCGGTGGAGTGGGCGAGGACGGGGATTTTCAGTTCCGCCGCTTTTTCCAGTATCGGGATCATGTAGGAATCGTCGATCGTCAGCAAAGGCGGGACCGAATAGATTTTCAGGCCGCAGAATGCGTGATCGGTTACATAGCGTTCCAGTTGTTCGACGGCCCGTTGGCCGTAACGTCCCGAACTGACGGTGAAATAGGCCCGCATTCGATTGGGATGAAGCGCGGTCTGGATTCGGGCGTATTCGTTGCCTTCTTCGATGTCGTAACCGAGCGCCGTGAAATCGGTAATCAGCATGCGGTCAATTCCCGCCCGGTCGGCGGCACGGATCAGGAAATCCGCATCGGCATGGATGTGGAATGAATTGGAACGGCCGATATGAACGTGAGCGTCGGTAATCATCGGTTATCCAAGCCGCCAGATGCCACCCTGGCTATTCAGGCCGTTCGTTGATTCATACGGAACCAGCCAGCAAGCCGTCAGTTCGGCTCGCCAGCCGTAATTCTTCGAGGGGCCGATTGAATAAATCTGCCAGTGAACGCTTCTGAAGCGATGCTCGAAAGGCAGCCCTGGTTCCCAGGAATTGACGTTTTCGTTGTACTTGCGGTTCAGGAAATACATGGCTTTCTCGTCGGTGTCATTCGCGTCACCGAACGGCGTCCATCCTTCCCACGCGACTTGGCTGTTGAAGGGATCGGCGGGGATCGCATTCATGTAGGCGACCGGGGTGGTCAAGTGTTTTCCGGCGGAGGGTTCCGCGCCCCACTGAAGAGAGAAATGCCGGTAGACTCCGGAACGCGCGTCGGGCGGGAATTCGTTGGTGTCCAACTTATACATTTCAAGTGCCGTGCCGATGGCTTGCGCGTCGGCTTCGGAACGGGCGATTTTGGCCCGAATCTGGGCGTTCAGGAAATTCGGGACCGCGATGGCTGCTAAGATTCCGATGATGGCAACGACGATGAGCAGCTCGATCAGTGTGAAACCTGTTTTCTTGGACATCGTTGGACACCTGCCTTTTCATTTTTGAATCACGAAAGCACGAAAAAAACACGAAAAAGAGCATGAAAAAAATACTTGTAACTCTGTCACACAAACCTAAATGGGTAACAGGAACGTGTAGGGGCAGGCCCCTGTGCCTGCCCGCGCTCAATCTATATTGCTGTCGAAATACAAGATCATCATACAACCTTTTTTTCTAGTTCGGCCAAAGCATCCTTCACGGCTTCCAGCGTTTTATCAATATCGTCCTGTGTATGGGCGGTGGAGACGAACCATAAACCTTCCGGCGTGACACGGATCCCGCGTTGTTGCAACTCGATCCAGAATGTTTGGGTTAGAGCCGCATCGGTTTGCAATGCCGTGCGATAATCGACGACCGGCTCGGCATTTTCGGGAACGAAGGAGAGATGAAAAACCGGGGCGGTTCCGCGCACGGTTAAGGGCAGCGAGGATTGACTGGTGAGATTTCGGATACCTTCCATCAGCGTATTGGCGGTGGTTTTTGCTTGTTCGAGCAGCGCGCCTTTGTTTTCGCTGAGCATCTTCAATGCTGCCAGGATTCCCGCCATGCTGGGGGGGTAGGCGTTGTAGGTTCCGGCGTGAACGGTTGTCAGTTCACCGAACGGTTTCATGAATTTTTCTTTTCCGGCGAGGGCGCTGACGATGAAACCTCCGCCGAGGGCTTTGGCGAACGTGGCTAAATCGGGGGTGACGCGGAATTTTTCCTGCGCGCCGCCCAGCGATAGGCGAAAGCCGGTGATGACTTCGTCGAAGATCAGTAGGCTGCCGTTTCGATCGCAGCATTCTCTGACGCCTTCCAGATAGCCGGGCTGCGGGGAGATCGCTCCAAAGTTGCACATCACCGGTTCCATGATGACGGCGGCAATTTCCGAACCGCGTTCGGTGAACAATCGCTCGACCGCATCGAGATCGTTCCAGGGGAGGGCGAAGAGGTTTGCCCCTTCTTCTTCAGGCTGGCCCAGAGACGAGACCGTCAAATCGGTGCCTTCGCAAAAACCTGATTTTTCTACCGGCGGGCAGAAATTCCAGGCGATGTTGTCGAACCAGCCGTGATAGTGGCCCTCGAAACGCAGGATTTTGTTTCGCCCCGTTGCCGCCCTGGCCAGCCTCAGCGCCGCGTGGACCGCTTCCGAACCCGACGATCCGAAGCGCACCTGTTCCGCGCAGGGGACCATCGCGCAGATCGATTCTGCGGCTTCGACTTCCAACTCGGTCTGACCGGCGAAAAACAGGCCACGGTCCATCTGCGCTTTGACGGCTTCTATTACCGGTTTGGGCGAATGGCCGAGAAGCAGCGGTCCCCGGCCGAGCACGTAATCGATAAATTCATTGCCATCAGCGTCCCAGACACGCGAGCCTTTACCACGAACGTAGAATAATGGGAACGGTTCCCAATTCGCCCGCACGTTGCTGGAGATTCCGCCTGGGATTACCTGTTTGGCGCGCTCGTAAAGTTTTTTTGATCGATTGAACTCCATGGGTCAAATCCTCAACTCAGTGTGATTGCCTGGCCTGACTCATTCGAACGATAAGCCGCTAATGCGGCGGCGACGGCTTGCCTGCCGTCCCAGCCCGTGATGGAAGGTTCCCGGTCTTCGCGAACACTGTCGATGAAATCTTGTAGGTGGATACCGTAAGACTCCAAACGGACCGGATCGAGGAATCCTTTTCCCTGCCAATCGATTGGGGCTTGGGTGGCGATGGTTTGGAACGGTTCTCCCTCGACCGAGGCTCTGGCTTCACCGTAGGCGTCGATGTCCAGAAGGCCTTTTTCGCAGATCACCCGGTACGCGAACTGGGAGCGGGGGAATCCGGGCGCGGGAACCTGGAACGAGCAAAAGAGATAGGCCGTGGTTCCATCGCTCAGAGTCAACAGCACATCCGACGTGCCTTCGGTTCGATAGGCGGGATCGATGCTGCGGCATTTGGCGTAGACGGTTTCTATCTCCTGGCCGGTGATCCAACGGACGTTGTCGAAATTGTGTATCCCGTGGCCGTATAACAGGCCCATATTTTCTTTGTCCAATTGCCATTGGGGCAGATTTGGCATCCCACCGGCGACCATTTGGTAGGTTCGCATTTGGAACACTTTACCCAGTCGGCCCGTATCCAGAAATTTTTTCGCATCGGCGTTGCAGACGCGCATTCGCTGGGTGAAAGCGAGGGTGCATTTGATCTGCTTGGATCGGCAGGCGTCGAGAATTGCATCGCATTCTTCCACGGAACCGGCCATTGGTTTTTCGAGAAAGACGTGCTTGCCCGCGTTGGCCGCTTCGATCGCTTCCTCCGCGTGTTGTGCGTGAGGGGTTGCGACGAACACCGCGTCTACATCGTCGCGGCATACCAGGTCTTTCCACGACTCGTAATACGTCATGCCGTAATCGCCGGCCAATTGGGGCGCGCGCGATCCACACGACACGCCGGTGAGGTGTGCGCCTTCGACCAGTTTCGTAATCGTTTCGGAATAGGTGCGGCCCATAAATCCCGAACCGAGAATAGCGATTCCGATGGATCGTTCGTTTTGGTTCATTGGTTTTTCTCCTTCGATTGATAGTGACTTATTCCCCAAGCGATGCCCCCGATAGCCGCCAATACCAAGCCCATCGCCAGACTTAATCCACGCTCTCCCTCTGGCACGGTCGATAAAACTACACCGAAAAGCAGCACGCCCAACGCGAAGATGGATAGCGCGATCACGGGAATTGGCGAAGCGGTATCCGAAACGGAAACCGGGTCCGGTTCGCCGTTCAGCCTGTCTGTTTCCAGGCGTTGGAAGAATGATTGAATCCGGTTTCGCTGTTCGTTCGGCATCGGTCGCAGAATCATGCCTGCCACGACACCGACTATCGTTGTGGTTCCCGTGATGAGCGTAATGATTTGTGGGGTGCGGAGGAATGAAAATTCTTCACGGCTTCCCAGTGCATAAGCGAAGAGTCCGGCAGCGATTCCCGAAAGCAGTCCGGTCATGCCCCCGGCGTTGTTCACGTTTCGGCTTAGCAGTCCGAGAAGCATGGGGATGGCGATGGGCGGCAGGAAGACACCGAACAATTTAACCATGAGTTCGAATAGATCGCCCTCACCTTGTTTGCCCACGAGCCAGAATGCGATACAGAGGGAAAGAAAGCCGATAATCAACGTGATGACGCGCCCGGCGAAGACCAGCGTTCGGTTGGAAGCGTTCGGCGAGATCAGGCGTTTATAGACATCATTCGTGAGCACGGCGGCGGCGGAGTTGAAATCGCTGGAAAGCATCGACATCGTCGCCGAGAACATGGCCGCGATCAGCAATCCCACCATGCCCACCGGAAGCAGCGTTTGACAGAGTAGGGCGTAGATCTCTTTGGTATTCTCAACGTCGGGAAGGAAGAAGCGGGCCGCCATCGCCGGGGCGAAGAAGAGGGGTGGTCCAATCACGTTCAACGCCGCGACCAAATACCCGGCCTTGCGCGCCTCACGCTCATTTCGCGCGGAGTAGTAACGCTGGACCAGCGACCAGGAGGTACTGTAATTAAGCGTAATGATAACGAAGAAAGCGATCAGGTAAACCCAGTTATATCGATCCGACGTGAGATGAAAGAAACCGTCCGGCGCTTCAGTGATAAAGACATTCAGACCGCCGAGTTGGGAAAAAGCGAGCGGGATCAGAACGAGCACGGCGGCGAGCATCACGACGAATTGAACGAAATCAGTGACCAGGACCGCCCAGAGTCCACCCAGGAAGGTGTAGGCCAGCATGATCCCACCGGAAAGCAGGATAGCGGTCTCCATGCGGAAATCGAAAACGGAGGAGACCAGCGCGCCGATCGCGAATAATTTCAGGCCGTCGTCGATTACCTTGACGGGAATTCCAAGCCAGGCCAGACATTGACGAAGCGCCGGGCTGTATCGCTCTTCGATGTATTCGAGCGGGCTGGTCACGGCGGCCCGGCGCCATCGCATTGCGAAGAAATAGGCGCTGATGAGCGTTGCGGGAACGGTTACCCAATAGAGCGTGACCGATACCCAGCCGTATTTATAGGCCAGTTCGGAATACGAGACGAACGTGAAGGCGCTGAATGAACTCATGAAGAACGAGGTTCCCGAAAGCCACCAGGGAACTTGCCGCCCCCCGCTGAAATAATCCTGCAAGTTACGCATCCGCCGCGAATAATAGAATCCGATCGCCAGCATGATCGTGAAAAATCCGGCGATCACGGCGTAATCGGCAAAAACCAAGGCGTTGGGTGAGGCGTTCATGCGGTCATTTCCATTGGAATCGGTAATGATTCATTTTTCTACGTTCGTCTATTAAGATACAATAAAGTAAAACGAATTGAAAATCAAATGAGAGCCGGGAATCAAATTCATCATCCCGCGCGATAGGCGAGTTATTCATGGCAAGCGAGATTACTTTGATTCATATCGATATCCCGTTGACCGAACCATTTCGGATCAGTTCGGGGGAGGTTCGCAGCAAGGAATCGATTATCGTTCAGGTCGATCTGGATGGATTGACGGCTTACGGTGAAGCCTCGCCGATGAGCGGTGGTTTTTATTCCGGCGATACCCCGGATTCGACTTGGGGGTTTTTACTGGATGCGGTGATCCCCGAAGCGCTGGATAAAAAGTTGTTTTGGCCCCGGCCTAAAATTGAGTGGACAGTTGAAGAGAGCGGCAATCCGTTTGCATGGGCGGGAATGGAAGGGGCGTTTTGGGATTTGATGCTGCAACGCTTCGACACGTCGTTCCCCGACCATTTCGGACTCACGCCCGGGCCGGTCGAATCGGGACTGGCGGTTGGAATCTATCCTAGCATTGACGGGTTGCTTGAAGCGTGTGCGAAATATTTAGCGGACGGTTACAAGCGGCTTAAAATTAAGATCGAACCGGGGTGGGATATTGAACCGCTTCGCGCCGTGCGGGATGCGTTTGGGGAGATTCCTCTTATGGTCGATGCCAACGCCGCTTATCGTGAAGACGATCTTCCTCTGTTTGAGCAGATCGACGAGATGGGGCTGGTGATGATCGAGCAGCCCTTGGCGAAAGATAATCTTGAAGTGCACGCCATGCTTCAATCCCACCTTTCGACTCCAATCTGTCTGGATGAAAGCGCTGTCGATATCGAAACCGTGAAACAGGCAATCGAACTGGACGCTTGCCGGATCGTGAACTTGAAGATTCAGCGTTTGGGAGGGATTCGACACGCCATCGAAATGAATGACTTATGCGCTAAAAACGATATCCCCACCTGGATAGGAACGATGCCCGAACTGGGGATCGGAGCCGTTCATGCCTTGTATCTGGCGCTGTTGCCCAATTGTTCTTATCCGACCGATGTCGAAGCGAGCGGCCGGTGGTTTGTCGAGGATATTATCGATCCTCCTATCGCCGTACGCGATGGTATGATTGAAATTCCAACCGAGCATTGGCAGTGCCCAAACGTGAATCGGGATACCATCGACCGCTATGCAAAACACGCAAAGAAAATTTCACTTTGATATTGCATTGTACCACAATACCTTTCTTCCGTTTGACGTTATTTGAAAATCGTGGCGGCTCGGAGGCGGTGGTCGAGGGCGAAATAGATTTTGTTTCCGGTGATGGGACCGGGGACGGTGAAGCCGTTCTTTTCCCTCACGATTTCTTCTACTTTCAGCGTAATTGGATCGAAGCGGTAGATGCAGGAACGGGTGAATCCGTAGATTTTACCGTCAGGGCCGTTCTGTAAACCTAAATCCAATGGGCTGGAATCCGGGAGTGCGATGCGGTTCGTGAAGGCGCGGGTCTTGGGATCGAATACGAAAAGTTCCGGCGAGATTCCTCCACCCGTGACCGTTCCGTATAGTTTACCGTCCGGCCCAGTGAGCAGGGCGTTGAATGATGAGACCGGGCGGTCCAGCGTTCCTTTCCAGACTTTCTTCTCAGATTTGTAATCCCATAGGAATAGTTCTGCTTGGGTGACTTTTGGTTTGGTACCGCTTCCTCCGGAAATGCTCGTTCCAACCGCGATCAATTTTTGATCTTTTAGATGGGCCAGCGTGTAGCAGCTTCCGTCACCCCATATCCGGTAATAGGCTTTTTTCGTTTCCGTGGCTGGATCGTAGTACGAAAGGGGGCCGCCCCACCGTCCGTAATCGGGAATCGAAGCCACCCAGATTCGATTCATAGGCCCCGCCAGCGTCGAACGGGGACGGTAAGAAATGTCGTCGATCCTTCCGATGTCGCGTGGATTGTCGGTTGGCTGCTTGCCGTAATGATAGGGTTGCGAGGGATCGTAGATCGAGATTTGAGCGGCGGGATACGAGGAGATATACATCTTTCCGTCGAGATTCGCCATTGAATAGGCTTCACCCGACGCGGCGGAACACTTGCCGAGGTCGGCCAACTCGCCGTTAGCCGGATTATAACGAAACAGGTGAAGCGGCAGATAACTGGAACCGTATACAGAGCCGTCGGGACCGGAATGAAGGCAGAAAATATCACTGCCGCTCGCTTCGTAGTCCAGGGTATGGGTTTGAACGGTTCCGTCCGGTTTACGAATGTCGAGCGTGCGGTAAATCTGGTCTGCGGCGTCGGAAAAGGCGAACGTGCTTCCGTCGGGAAGGGTGGGGGACGGCTTCGGATCGGGGATCGTCTCGACCGGGACGGCTTTCATTCCGTCGATGCGATAACGGCCTTCGCTCGAATCGATATAGAGCTTTCCGTCACGGCTGCGGCGCAGGTCGAGCGTACCTTCGCCTTTTGTCGTTATGGGACCGACGGCTTTTTTCTCGCGGGTGACGGGATCGAGCACGACGACGTGGGGTTGGGTCATTCGAATCAGATTCGCCACCATTCCGTCCGTGTTGACCAGAGGGTAGTTGTACATATCCACATCGTCCATCCTGCCGTAACGAGTGAACTCGCCGGTTTTGGGATCGTAGCAGGTCAGGTCGGCGGTTCCATAACTGCCGATCCAGATTCGGCCTTTCGCATCCTCATCCATTCGACAGGGGAACGTGGCCGCTTTGGGGGCGATCGCTCCGAGGTCTTCAAACGTGTCTTTCGCCGGATCGAAGCAGAGGAGATGGCCTGCATACGCCGCGCCGACATATAACTTTCCATCGCGGCTCATCAGGGTGGCGGTCGGGTAATTCGACTTCGGGACAGGCGAGACGAACATTCGATAACGGCCGGTGGCTGGATCGATCTGAAGCACGAAGAGATTGTCGGCATTCTGCCCCATCGTGGCATAGAGACAAGCCCGCCCCTCCCGATTTTCCCCCACATGAAGCCGCACCCAGTTGACCGATCGGACCGGGACGCCGATGTCTGAAAGTTCGACTTTCCCCGCCGGTTCGGCTGCTGACAGCGTGCTAGAATCGGTTACTATAAACGTAATTAGGAAGAGAAGGATTATTATCCGCCGGATCATTGCGAGTCTCCTTGTTCGATGAATCTGTCGTGTTATGGGGATCGTAACACATTCGGCGTTTTATTTTAAGGCGGTATTTATCTATGGTTGAGAAGTTCTGAATCTCTATAAGGGATTTGTAACAATCCTAATGTAATTCCCAATGCGAGACATACACTGTTGAAAATGAAGCGGTGAAACGCTCGATTATATTTTCCTCCGTAGCGATGTAGAGATGCTCTCCGTCTGATGAAAAGGTGGCTGAGACCATTGGGGATGATATGGCGAAATGAGCCAGATTTTGGTCGGTTTCAGAATCGACAAGAGTCGGAATCTCGTTTCTAACGGTGACAAACCGTGTTCCATCGGGTGAAAACGCAACATCCTTATCGGCCTCCAGCGATCGCATGTACTTCAGATCGACAAGCGCGGCTTTAGGAAAGAACCAGTAGTTTTCGGGATGATGCTGGAATTTACCTACGATCAAACGGTATTTACAGAAGCGGCTATCTGGTGAGAAACGAATTTCAAGATCACGAGGTTCAAAAAATGTCCTTTTTTCTTCAAATAATGGAGAAGATGTGTTTTCATTTGGGAAATACTTTTTTCCTGTAATCGCATTCCATATTAAAGGTTGTCGTGACAATTCTATATGAGGACCTTCTATTGTAGGATTCGTTATAGATTTATAAAGAAATCCGGTTAAAAATTGGAAATTTGGAGAAATATAAAGTTCACGGATGTAATGAGAAGTTGTTGTTTCGCCAAGCCATACATACTGGGTTAGAAATTCTCCTTCTAGGAAGAATGTGTTATCCGCAATCGAAAGAAGGTAACTACTTTTCCACTTCTTATTTCTTCTTGTTGCCTCATCTTCTGGTATGGGATTCGGTATTATTTCAATGTCTTCTCTTTCTGGGATGATACCCGATGGCATTTGCCAATATTGGTTTGCTTCAATTTCTTGAAAGGAATTAATCGATTCATCATAATCGACAATTCTATGTGATCCAACAAGAAAATTCTTATCAATATCCGCTCCGGTTGATAAACGAAAATGAGTCAAACGAATTTTGTTAGGATAAGATTCATGAAGATACGTTTGAATAAATAATCCTTGATGAATCCAAGGGTATATTGGATCGAAATCTTGTGTGAGAGTCAAATCAGACTTGAAAATGGGCAAGACGATCTCTTCGTTTTGCGCTTGAGAAAAAAATGATATAAGCAAAAAGGTGATAACAAGTGTTGTTCTAATCATGACCCATCTCGCTCATCGGTATATTGAGAATATAGTATAAAGAATTTTAATTATATACTATCACGATTTCAAATTTTTTTCATCTCAAGATATCTCCCCTTATGCATACCTCAGAAAAAAACGAATTAAGTGAAACGTTACTGATTAAAGTTGGTTCCAGTGGGGGGTGTTTTGGGGATCGGAGGCGGCTTGGGTTAGGGTGGAATCGATTTTTTGGATTTGGGCGTCGTTGAGCGTCGTTTGGGTCGAGGGGAGGATGAAGGAGAGCAGGGTTCCGGTGAATTGTGATCCCAGGGCGGCGCGGAACTCACCCAGGAAGACAGGAAGTGCACCGGGAACCGCTTTCGGCTCCACGATGGCGATCGCTTTCTTCTGGGCGAGCTGAGACACCAATCCCTGAAGGGAAAACGGGCGGTAACAGTAAGGGCGGATGATGTCCGAACGATCGCCGGAATGCGGCGGGATCATGGAGACAATCGCCGTGTCGCCATCGCACACCGTTCCATGATACGGCATGCCCTCGTCCGGGAGCGTGTAACCGATATCCTTGTAACATGACCGCATTGCTTCCGACAGTTTATCGTAGCAACTTTGCATGGACGGTTTGACCTGCTCCTTCTTCTTCAATGAAAGAATCGCGGCTTCGAATCCGCCTTTCTCTCTCCCGGCGCGCTCGCTCTGCAGACCAGTCAGCGGGTTGCCCATCGTTAAATCTTTGTGCAGGTCGTAGGTTCCCAGGCATTCGTGATGCAAGCCGGAAAACAGGACGAGCACCGGCAGTTTGATTTTGTGCTCTTCGAATAAGTGATAGGCCAGGGCCAAGTGGTCGTAGGTCTCCTGAAGCGTATGGGTGTGGAACTGAATCCAGCCGGTCGAACCGAATTGGAGGAACGAACCCCGGTCCTGCTGCGATTCCGGAATCCCGGCACGGTTGGCCAAAACCACCATCGGAAGCATATCCCCCGCGTATTTCACCATCGGGCCGATTCCTTCGACCAATTCGGATAACGCGCAGAAGAGAAGCGCCCGTTTTTTGTCGTCCGCTTTGTCGGCGCAGTACGAAAGGCCTTTGCGGATGCTTTCCGCATGTTTGAACTGAGTGAGGCCGCCCGAACCGATGGCCATGCTGAAATAAATCTTCTTCATCGCCGGTGTGAATAAGACCCGTTCCAGGCTGGCTTGTTTGGCGATGTGTTTTAGAACCGTTTCCACAATGTTTTCTCCTGAAAAAGCAGTTATCAGTTTTAAGGAATGTAGGGTGGGTCGCGCTTTATCGACCCACCATTCCTCTAACGATTATAGGATGACGTTTCTCCAGTTGACTAAGACTTTGGTGACTTCGCGCTGGGCTTCATCGACCAGTGAACGCGGCTTTGGGCCCATCATGTCCATCTCTTCCTTGATGCGCCTGACGGCTCGGTCCGAAACGTTCTTGAAGACTTTTCCCATGAGCGTATCGGTGGTTCCCTTCAAGGCGAGGGCCAGCGTCGTTCGATGGACCTCCTCCAGGGCGCGCTTCAGCACCTTGTCTTCCATGTTGACGATATCGTCGAACGTAAAATACTTGTCTCGGATATTTCTGGCCAGTTCCGGATTCTGCCGTTCCAGAGTGGTCAGGATTTGCCGTTCGGTCTGACGGTCGAGCTGGCCCAGCATTTGAACGAGCGCCGTAATTCCCCCCGGAGACGGCCCTTTCTGGGAGAAAGCGTTCAACATTTCCTGGATACGTTTCGTGTTATCGGTCATAATGATTTCCATTTTAACACAAAATGGGCGCGGAGTTGATTCCTGCGGGCGGTACGGGCGATGATTGGCTGTCACGCACTTGTCACGAAACTCCTGAGCCGTCATACTTTTATGCTTATTACTTTCGATGAAGGAATCAAACCTATGTCTGAAAACCGTGTGTCGAAACTGGCTCATACGATCGTTCACCATTCAACCCACGTCAAACCGGGCGATCTGGTCATTATCTTCGCCAAGGGATTCGAGACTCGCGACTTGGCTGAGGCGATTCATACCGAAACGATCCGCGCCGGGGGCGTTCCCTACCTGCACTACGAAGACGACCGGGCGACCCGGCAGCTGCTTCGGGAAGGGACCGAGGAAACGTTCAAGGGTTTGGGTAAATTTCTGTTAATGGAGATGAAGCAGGCGCAGGCGTTTATCGGTATTCGCGGCAGCGACAACATCTTCGAGTTGGCGGATGTTCCCAAAAGTCAGTTGGATTTGTACGACAAATATATTACGGGGCCGGTTCATATCAATCAGCGGGTCAAGCATACGAACTGGTGCATCATGCGATACCCCAATCCCGCGATGTCTCAGCTGGCACAGTGTTCGACCGAATCGTTTCGCGAGTTCTACTTCGACGTCTGCTGCCTGGATTACGCTAAAATGAGCGAAGCGGCCCAACCCCTGGTCGAATTGATGAATCACACGGATCGCGTGCGCCTCGTGGCTCCCGATACGGACCTGACATTTTCTATAAAAGATATCCCGGCGGTTCAATGTTCGGGTGCGAATAATATTCCCGATGGTGAATGTTTTACGGCCCCGGTTAAAAATTCCGTCAACGGAACGATCCGCTTCAACGCGCCCTCGGTCCACGAAGGCATTCTGTACGATTCGATCTATTTGACTTTCAAGAATGGCAAAGCGGTCGAGATGGATGCCGGGGTAAATACCGAACGCCTGCGGGCCGTGCTGACGTCGGATAAGGGGGCGTCGTTTATCGGTGAATTTTCGTTCGGATACAATCCCTATATCCTGCACCCCATGAAAGACACACTGTTCGATGAGAAGATCGCCGGTTCGCTGCATCTGGCGCTTGGCAGCTGTTACAACGAAGCGCCGAACGGGAATAAATCGGCTTTGCATTGGGATTTGGTGTTGATTCAACGGCCTGAATTCGGCGGGGGAGAAGTTTACTTCGACGGTAAGTTGATCCGTAAAGATGGCCTTTTCGTAATCCCCGAACTGGAATGCCTCAATCCTGATAACCTAAAATGACGATTATCGATTCATCCAAATAAATAACTCATGATCAGATAACACTTCAAGTTCAACCGTGCTGTATCAGCAGCGTCGGTTGCAGCGAGAAGTTAGGTAATATGCTTACTCTGTTCTTCTGAAGATAGACGCTTAACATTTATCAAAAGATACCAAGCTATCAAAAGTCCGGTGATTAATTGGGCGACCATAGCAGCCTGAAGACCCCCCAGCTGGCTTATCAGAAAATCCACAGCCAGGAAACCCATGCTTACGAGTATTACCCTAGTGATAATCTTTGGTGATCTAACGAGCAATTTACGAAATGCAATACCTATATACAAATAGGCAATAGCAAGCCCCAGTCCGAGGAGGCCAATAATAACAATAATGATGTTTCTCTGTGACTGAACTAAAAGAGCTGTATTCTGCAAACCAGCAAACAAGGCAACAATGATAAAATACGTTCTAAGTGAGCGGACATTTTCTTCCATAACCATATTACAATACTCCTTTGGGAAGGATAAGATTATGCCTAACTTTTTTTTATCTGAGATTACCTAGATGAAATGAGAATCTTAACTCATTTCATTTAGAATTCACCGAAATTACCATAAATATAGAACTTTGTCAACAATTATAAAATCAATTATAAAATCTAAATTAAGATTCCACCAATTATTTGAATGACTTATGTGTGTAAATATCGAGAAATAGCCACACCGCTCCCATCTCATATTGATAATCTGAATAGCATTGGGATTTGGTGTTGATTCAACGGCCTGAATTCGGCGGGGGTGAGGTTTACTTCGACGATAAGTTGATCCGCAAAGACGGGCTTTTCGTGATCCCCGAACTGGAATGTCTCAACTCAGATAACCTGAAATAGCGAAGAGGCTTATTTATTCTTAAACCGCATTAGATTGTTTTTAGAAAACGTCCATTCGGGAATGTGGAGTGTCTGACCGAAATCGACCGGATACCAGGGACTTAAGGTGTCGCTATCGGGATTCTTGAGCACGTGGATATCCTGGGCGGGCATGTAACTTTGACCTAACAGAAACAACTTTTTTCCCGTGTCCCGTTTGGCAGCCATATCAAGGACGATCACTGCATGGCCTGGCGTTCCGCCTTGGATAAACACATCGCCGATTTCCATTTCTTCGACATTCCGAACGGGTTTGAGTTCCTTGCTCAATGAAAGAGTACCTGCGTACATAAAAATCGTATCGAGATAGTGTCGGAAATTGGGATACGAGATTCCTGTCTTTCCTGATTGCTTCCACTGCACCTTATTTCCGCGAACCATCGGACGCTCGCCACGGCTCCAGCGGGTCCAGTCGATCCTGTCTCCACTGGTGAAGTTGAAATGGATGACGGGGAAATCGTGAATGGAATAGAGAAATTCCGCACGCAGACGGATCACGGCATCAGCGCATTGCTGTAAGTTCTTCCGGCCCACATCGATATCGATGACGGCGTGATGGGCGGTTTGATTTGGTTTTCGCGTTCCATTATAGAGACGAACGGGAGGCTTGCCTTGCTTGAGCGGCAGACGTCTCAGCCATTGCTGGAAGAAATTCTCGCTGGTTTCTCTTCGGTATCCACTGGGAACGGGAATGCGACGTTCGATCGACTGGCTAGGATCGTAATCACGCTTCTGCTGTTTCAACCACAGGTAGGCTGGAACGCCGTGTTCTGCCGGGATGGCTTGAATCACGAGAATTAAAGCGGCGAAAAAAGAGATTATCGATACTGTTACATGACGCATAAAAGGGTGTCCTGTTGTTCTTCGTTATCCATCGGTCCATTGTGAAGCATTCAGGATTACTGGTTGATCCGGGAGTAATCATTCATTCTCCGGCCAAGAGAGATCGCGCAGGGTTAATGTATATCCGGCTGTTTTCGGCAGTGCATCCCAGATCGGGCCGGAGGTATGGGGACGCAATTCACCGTCAGACGACCGGGGCGGTTTTGCGAATTCGGCGGCGGGACTGTTCCACAACGCCCGCAGCGCACCTGGAGCCGTATAAGGAATTTTTACTCCCTCATAAGGTTTGCCGAACTGATCGAAAAATTCCAACGCTGCGGCCGGTGGATTCAGCCGGGTATCAACCGTAATCATCCCGAATGCGCGAGGAAAACCGATCGGCTTCTGCTTGGATTCATCATTCCAAAGTTGACCGGCCATCCATTCGTGCAGATCGTAACCTCCCCACGATTCCCTTGGACGAACGCTCACTTTACACGCATGTTGATCGCCGCCGAGGAGGATGATGCCTGTGATTTTTTTTGTGCGGATATGAGATAGAATTGAATCGTACTCGTGTAGGAATTGATGGTTCCAGGCTTCCACTCCGCCGCAATGCCAACTGCTTCCCGAAACGAGGAATTTAAAAGTCGCCGTCGATTCGTCGAGCGTCCGAAGTAGCCATTCCCTCTGTTCCACACCCAGCATGGTTTTAGCGGGACCGTCCGGATCGTCGTTCGGCGAGCGATGATAGCGAACATCCAACAGCCAAAACTCACATTGTCCTACCGTGAATCGTGTCCAAATACCGGAATTGTCTTTCGACTGGCTTGAAGGATTCGGCCAGATTTCAAAAAATGTTCTAAGCGAGTGTTCTTTTCCTTTTTGGGTACGATCCGAGTTATTCTTTCCATAATCATGATCGTCCCAGACTGCATAAACCGGCGTTGTCGAACCCAACGCTCGGAAATGAGGATCGGCGCGATGTTGGAGATACATTCGCCGTTGTACTTCCGGGCGTGTATCGTTTGAGTAGATATTATCTCCCATTAAAAGAACCAGGCCGGGATTTTTCGATTGGATGGCGCGCCATGTGATTTGCCTGCCTTTTGCGTTTGGAAGCGAATGACCAAAAGCAATTCGGATGACGCCGGTCGCGCCCAATACGGGGAATGTGCGGAATTTCTGCTGGATCGGCGAATTGATTTTTTCACGGTTGAGAAAGATGTCATATTGATAGTGAGTCTGTGGAGAAAGATTCGTTAGATGGGCGCTTCCAGAAAAGTTATTCGACTTCTTCAACTGGACTGTTTCCGATTTTATCACATTACCACCATTTTCAGGTGATGCGATTACCTCATACTCGCAGGGCCTGTCCGCCCGAACCCATATATTCACTGACGAGTCGGACATATCCCCTAACATCGGTCCGTGAGTCAGTGATACCGGATGCACACCTGACTCGTTTTGAAGAACGGGCTGGGGGGCGGCGAAGGCGAGGCTTGTAAGCAGTATAGCAATCGAAATGAGGAGGAACCGGTTCATTTATTCTTCCTTGGTAATGGATTGGATCATCGAATCGGAGGTCTGCCGGTTACGATCAATCGGCAGAGACGGTGATATGGAGCGGGATTTCCTTTTCGATGCGAATGGGCAGACCTTTCAGCAAATTGGTTCCTTTTACTGTCTTCACCGGCTGCGTTCCGATTTTGACCGAATAGGTTTTTTCCGCTTCCACCGTGAACCATTCGGGGAACTGGTTGATCCGGGGGTAATCGACGGGGAGGTTAAAATAATCCCGATGGCGCGGGCGGTCGAATTTGATTGTGCCCGACCATTTCCAGTCGCCTTGCACCGAGAGGCAGAGCGTGCCGTCTTTCTCGACCGCGCCGATAGAGAGATCGGCTCGCCACGGCTGGGCCAGTGTGCCTTGGGTCTTCCATAACGCGAACATCAGGGCGGTTCGGGCGTAATTGCCGTCGCCGTGCCATCCCTCGATGACTCCGTCGTCACGCTGTTTTTTCAGCAAGGTACCGGTACTCCGGTCGACCCACTCGAAACCGCTATCGACGGGAACGCGGTTGAGCAGGTTCAGCCCGCCTTCGATGGAATCGGCGAAACCGTCCGCGCCGCCGCCTTCCCAGGGATAAGCGACGTAATCGATGACGCGGTTCAGAACGTGGCGGACCGCGTCGAGGTATTCCTGCTTCTCATCCAACATGCCGACGTTGAGGAAGGCGTTGTAGTCGTAGCCCCAGTTGTCAGTCAGCTCTTCCTTTAGGATTTCTCCCGTTTTGGGATTGAAAACCATGTGGAAGAGACCGTCTTCGTTCATTCCCTTTTCCAAGATGCAGTCCAACATGCGGTAGATCGGTTCCCGGTATTTCTCGCGGCGCTGGGGATCGGTTTGTGAGGCCAGGAAATAGACGCCCGCCAGGCCGCCGATGATTTCACAACCGTGATCGTCCAAACTCAATCGCTCGCTATCCGTCGGCAGATGATCCAGGAAATAATAATCCGCCAGCCGGAAGGCCCATTCCTTATAGCGCTCGTCGTGAGTCATCCAATACAGGCGTGAGAGGACCTGCAGCTGTTCGCCGTTGATCTCTCCGTTCGTGGAGGGAATCTTGCCGTAGGGCGTGTCGATGGGAGCGTGTTTCCAGATCGAGTCCATGATGGCGATCATGCGCCCCGACCAGTGAGTCGGCCCAAGCCATTCCGTCAGGGGGATCAGGCCGTCCTTCACGTATTCGGAACCACCGAAGATCAAGTCGTCCAATTTGTAATTTTTCGTGCGGAACGTCTGGGTCGCGAACAGAAAATCGTCGGGAAGATTGTCCAACCGGTTGGTGAGCCGGATTTCGTTCTGTAGCATCTCGAACATCGTCGTGTGATACAGGTTTCGGTCGAGCATGGCGCAGGTCAAGACCATGAACGGGTAGTTATCGGCGGCGGAATCTCTCGCGTTCCAGTAGGGAGATTTCGTGAGATTGCGTGGGATCAGGCCGGAGGCTGGATCGCGATGTCCGAGCCAACCGTGGACGAATTTCAAGCAATGACGAAACGCGCTCTGCGCCTGTACGCCGTTGCGTTCCGCCTGAAGAAAGACATCGTCCGTCTCTTCGGCTTGAACGGCTGGAACGGTCAGCGCCATCAGTAATATTGCGATCAGTGCTGTGCGATCGATCATGGTATTCGCTCCTTTGTCATTGGGTATATCTGCTGTTATTTTGAATGGAGTCATCGAATCGGCCGTCGAAATTAAAGGCCGGTTTTTTAGTTCAATGAAAAAATATGATATTTACCTATGATTTGTATTGACATAAACATATTACGAGTATACAATATACGGATAAGGCCAAAACGAATGTCACCATTTTCATATAAATGGGGAGAGATTGGAAGCCCGCCGGGATGAGTGCTCGTCGATTTGGTGAGAGGATGGTTTTAGTGAGTAGCCAATCCACGGATTCGGAGATACAATGGTTTCACATTCGTTATATTTGGTGAAAAAGCACTCGGCAGAGGAGACAGGGAAACTATGAATAACGCTTTACACGACTGCATCATTATCGGCGCCGGTCCGGCGGGATTGGCTGCTTCGATCTATACGGCGAGAGGACGCCTGGATACCTTGGTGATTGAAAAGGGGCCGTCCGGCGGGCAGATCACGCTGACCGACGCCGTTGAGAACTATCCCGGCTTTCCCGAACCGCTTTCCGGATCGGAATTGGCCGGCCTGCTTGAGAAACAGGCGGAGAAGTTCGAGGCGAAATTCACGAACGCCACCGTGACGGATATCCGGCGAAATGGCAAGACGTTTACGGTTACTGCTGATAAGAAAGCGTATGAAACACGCGCCTTGATCTGCGCGACGGGGGCCGATCCACGCAAACTGGGGATCCCCGGCGAAGATCAGAACGTCGGGATGGGTGTTTCCTATTGCGCGACCTGCGACGGTGCGTTTTTTCGGAACAAGCGCGTGATCGTTATCGGCGGGGGAGACGCGGCGGTCGAAGAGGCGATGTTCCTTACCCGGTTTGCCTCGAATGTGACGATCGTTCACCGGCGGGACCAGCTGCGCGCCAGTAAAATTCTCCAGGAACGCGCATTCGCGCACGAGAAGATCGATTTTATCTGGGACTCGGTTCCCGTCGAGATCGTCAGCGAGGGAGTGGTGAAGGGAGCCGTTCTGAAAAATGTTAAGACCGGCGAGACGAAGGAACATCCTATCAACGGGGTGTTTATCTTCGTCGGCCATATTCCCAACACGGCGCTGTTCAAGAATCTGGCGGATCTCGACGAACATGGATTGATCCAAGTCGATCTATCCATGCGAACCCAAACACTCGGGCTGTTCGCCTGTGGGGACTGCCGGACCGAAGCGGCGCGTCAGATGGCCAGTTCCGTCGGCGATGGGGTGACTGCTGCGTGTGCCGCGATCAAATATGTGGATGAACAAAAAGCGGAAGAAGCGTAGTCTGACGGACTATCATTGCATTGAATAAATCCGAAAGGATTGCTGCAACCGTGAATCGGAAAAAGCGTGGTTCCATACTGAAGGAAATCGGTCATCACACCATTGAATTATTCGAGGGGGTAGGCCGGTTGGCATCGCTTTATTGTCAGACGGTGGCACTCTGTTTCCGTCGTCCATTCCGGATTCGTTTGATTGTCGATCAGATGGTGAATATCGGGGTGATGTCGGTTCCCATCGCGCTGCTGACGGCCGCATTTACCGGGATGGTGCTTGTACTGCAGACCGGCATCCAGCTGAAGCCGCTGGGGATGAAAATCTATGCCAGCGGGATATCCGCTATCAGCTTTTCCCGCGAGATCGGGCCGGTGTTGACGTCGGTCGTGCTGGCGGGGCGGGTTGCCGCCGGGATTGCGGCCGAGATCGGCACGATGAAAGTTACGGAGCAGATCGACGCCATGAAAACGCTGGGGACCAATCCGGTCAGTTATCTGGTCGTGCCCCGTTTTATTGCGGCGACGATCATGTTTCCCACGCTCTGCATTCTCGCGATTGCGGTGGGGATCGGGGGGGGATTCATCGTGGGTGTGACGATTTTGCAAATAACACCGGGACTGTATATCACGAATATCTGGAACTGGCTTACCTTGACGGATTATCTGAGCGGATTGTTCAAGACGATCTTCTTTGGCATGATCGTGGCCATCGTGGGTTGTTACCGGGGTTTTGAAACGGGTTTCGGCGCGGAAGGCGTCGGCGAATCGACGACTCAAGCCGTGGTAACCGCCTCGATTCTGATTCTGATCGCGAATTTCTTTTTAACATCATGGATTGTACTCATGTTCCCATAGACCCGGTTTCGCGGGACGCTTCGGTACACCTCAACGGTGAAATGGTCCGTTTTGTGGACGTGCATAAGCAGCTGGGGGAAAAACAAATCCTCGCCGGCACGAGTCTGGCCATCGCGCCCGGTGAGACCCGCGTGATTATCGGACGCAGCGGCGAAGGCAAAAGCGTCCTGATTAAACATATCTGCGGCTTGCTTCGTCCGGATCGGGGAGCGATTTACGTCGACGGAGAAAACATTTCACAATTGAGCGAAGGAAGCCTGTATCCCCTTCGGCGGAAAGTGGGGATGCTGTTCCAATACGCGGCGCTGTTCGATTCGCTCGACGTGCTGCACAACGTCGGATTCGCGTTATACGAAGAAGGCCAATTACCCGAAAATGAGATTCGCGATCGTGTGATGGAGACGCTGCGGATGGTGCGCCTGGGTGACATCCTGGAGACAATGCCGTCGGAACTGTCGGGCGGGATGAAGAAGCGGGTCGGTCTGGCACGCGCGATTATCCAGAATCCAAAAATTCTGCTTTACGACGAACCGACAACGGGACTCGATCCGGTCACGGCGTGTGCGATCAACGAGTTGATCAACCACTTAGCCAAGGAATTGAAAGTCACGTCGGTGGTGATTACACACGACATGGTGAGCGCCTTCAGTATCGCCAGTCAAATCTCGATGCTCTTTGAAGGCAATATTATCTATACCGGGACGACCGAAGCGATCAGGGCAACCGATAACGCGATTATCCAGCAATTCATTCAAGGGAAATCGGAAGGACCGTTGTCGAATTTGTAACTTTAAACTTTTTGTCTAACTCTTAAATGAGTCTTTGAATTATCGATACGCTTTTGCATTGCCACCCTCACCCTTAAAAGCATCGTGTCAGCCTGCGGCGCGACGCGATGTACACCCTCTCCAAGAGGGAGAGGGGATTACGAAAGAGATAAGGCGCTATGAGTAACGAAGCGAGATTGGGATTGTTCGTCATTATCGTGATCGTCGTGTTCATGTTTTTTACCGTGAACATGGGAAGCCGGTTCTTTGCAGGAGAACAACGGCTCTATCTTATCTACTTCACCGATATGGGGACGCTCGAAGTGGGGGCGCCGGTCAAACAGGCCGGATTCAACATAGGCGAAGTGGATAAAATCTATGTGAAAAAACAGGGTGGTGAGAAACCGACCGTCTATGTGATCGTCGAGGTTCGTGTATCCGAAGAGGCGATCATCTCGCAAGACTCCAGAGCGTCGATCCAGACTCTGGGCATGATGGGTGAGAAATACGTTGAAATTACTTTCGGCTCTCTGGAGGAACTGGAAGAAGGATCCCGCATCGACGGCCAGGGGCCTTACGAGTTGACCCAAGTGATTGAAACCGCCCTGACCCTGACCGATGACGTGCGTGAAACCGTGCAGAACATCAACAAAATATTGGGCGACGAGAAATTACAAGAGAACATCGTCAATTTAATCAATAACCTCGAACAATTTTCCAAAGATATCAATTCCGTACTGGGTGGCGAGGAAAACCGGCTCGACCATATCATGGTGAACGCCGAGGCGGCGTCGGCCAATCTGGTCTCGCTCATTGCGACCGCCGAACTGTTCATCACCGACGCGCACGATGTCGTCAATGAAAATAAACCTTACCTGACGAAAACACTTAAAAATACTTCGGAACTATCGGAGTCTCTTCGTGAGAATCTGGTTGAAGATTTGAACGGTATCACCAAACAACTCAACTCGTTAGCCGTGAAATTGGAAGGCTCTCTGGATAACGCCGATCGGATGATCGCCAAAGTCGGAAACCTTATCGACGAAAGCCATCCTGAGATTCAAAACACGATTAAAAACTTGAAAGAGTTTTCGGATAACGCGCGGACCGTTTCGGACCGGGTGGATTCGATGCTCTATCAGATTGAGAATGAAGAGGGGATGGTTCACGATCTCATCTATGACAAGGAATTTTCCCAGGCGGCCAAAGAGACCGTAACCCAAGTGTCCGGCTATCTGACCGGCGTTTCCGATTTCAAGAAACGGTTCGGTTTCGAAGTGGAATTTCGGTATTTTTCCGGCCGACCCCGGTTCGACCGGGACGATAATGATTTTCGTGTGGACTTCGGCGTGTCCTACGATATCAACGAACGGCTTTTTACCTATATCGGTGGCAATAACGTGGGGGCGTCTACCGAACTGGAGGCGCAGTTGGGATTTCGCTGGGAACAGCTGATCTTTCACGGTGGGATGATCGAATCCGAGATCGGTCTTGGTGTCGATTGGCAGATTTGGGATCGATTTCTTATCGGAATCGAAGGGATTGGATTGACCGATAACAATGAGGAACGCCTCGATGCTTATTCGGAATTTCTCCTTTGGGAACACTTGTCCCTTGTGGGTGGGATTCAGGATTTAACGGATGAAATGTTCCCTAATGTTGGAGTAAAATGGCGATTTTAGTGTGATGCCTAAAACGTATTACTGTAAATCAAAACCATAACTTTCCATAATTTATACCCACATGTCGTTTTCTATTTGATCCAGGAGATGAGAATGGAAGAACGCAAACGTCCGATTGGAATATCGATTCTCTCCTTTCTTTTCATTGTCGGTGGAGTCGGAGGAGTAATTGCTTTTTTATTAGGCATAGGCAGCCTTGATAATCCGAATGCAAAACAATCTCTCAGCATGTTTGGCCTTACACCAATAAAACTTGTCGTACTACTTTCCGTTTTAGGTGGATTTTCTGTCGCTGCCGGAATCGGTATGTGGATAGGAAGGAAATGGGGATGGTACTTAGGCAGTTTGTACTGTATGTATTAAATGTTAGGGAATGTCGTCACATTATTCACAATTTATATGACATTGAATCCTGCCGATCCAGAAGAAATTGCCAATATGTCACGAAGCCCGTCGCAATACTACATGAAGCATATATTTAAAATTTATGTCCACGCTCTTCTATTCAGTCATTTTTTCAAAGATAACGTCAGGGAATACTTTTCACTCTCTGAACAGAAGAAATGGAAACCGATTCTTGCCGAGTTTTGTATCGGTATCGGGATTATAATAGTCATCAACATTTTTATGAGAGTTATTAACTAAGAAGGATCGAAGCAACGCCTTACTATGGCTAAAACCAAAACCGCCTTTTCATGCACGTCTTGCGGGCATACGCAGTCCAAATGGTTTGGGCGGTGTCCGCAATGCGATGAGTGGAACTCTGCTGTGGAAGAGGCCGTGCGCCCGGAAACCACTCGTGACGCGGCTCTGCAATCGAACACGGCTCTTTCCGAAGCGCAAGCGCTATGCAGCGTCTCTATCGGCGGATCGAAACGGTATTCGACGGGACTGTCCGAAGTCGACCGCGTTCTGGGAGGGGGAATTCTGCCGGGCGCGACGATTCTGCTGGGAGGGGAGCCGGGTATCGGGAAATCGACGCTGCTTCTGCAGATCGCGGATCATATCGCATCGGAATACGGGCGGGTTCTCTACCTGAGCGGTGAGGAATCACCCACTCAGATTCGGCTGCGGGCAGAACGAACGTCGTCTCTCTCACCCGAACTGTTTGTTAAATCCGAAACTCAGGTCGAAAGCATGATTGCCGGGATCCGCTCACCACGTCCGTTTCTAGCGGTGGTCGATTCGATCCAAACGACGGCCTGGGCCGAATTGACGTCTGCTCCGGGAAGCGTGGGGCAGGTGCGGGATTGCACGGCGCTTCTGGTTCGGCTGGCCAAGGAGACCGATACCCCGATCGTGCTAGTGGGGCACGTGACGAAAGACGGGGCTATCGCCGGGCCGCGTATTATGGAGCATCTCGTGGATGTCGTGCTCTATTTCGAAGGCGATCCCCACCGACATTACCGAATCCTGCGCGGGGCGAAAAACCGCTTCGGCTCGACCTATGAGATCGGCCTGTTCGAGATGACCGGATCGGGTTTGCAGGAAGTGGCCAATCCAGCCGCGGCGTTCGCCGGTTCGGGGGGGCAGCGGCCCGCCGGTTCGGTCGTGACCGTCACGCTGGAAGGGGCGCGTCCCATGCTGATCGAGGTTCAGGCCCTGGTTGCGCCCTTTCATGGACATGGTTTTCCACGGCGAACGGTGACCGGGGTGGATAGCAACCGGCTTGCGATGATTCTGGCCGTGCTGGAGAAGCGTTTGAACCTGCCCCTGGGGTCTCGGGACGTGTTCGTGAACGTGACCGGGGGAATTACGATCTCGGAACCAGCAGGGGATTTGGGCATTGCCGCCGCTATTTTATCCAGTTTCTTTGACATTCCGCTTCCCCCGCAGTACATTCTATATGGAGAGGTTGGACTGTCGGGTGAAATCCGGCCCGTGCGCGGGGCCGAGCCTCGGATTCGGGAAGCACGTCAATTGGGATATCATCAAGGGGTGATCCCCGAAGGTAACGCAAAAGAACTGACCCGTCAGTCCGTTCCTCTCGACGGGATTCAATCAACCCGGACTATCGAAGAGATGAAGGCGGTTTTTTTTAAAACGTAACGGCAAAAAATCGAAAACTCATTCAGTAACCACAAGATTTAGTATAAAGAATGGCTGATGAAACACAATATACTTGCCGTTTCGTCTGCAAAGTCTAACCAATTACCGGAACGTGAATCATGAGTGAGAAAATGAAAGGCCATGCCCATCGCGATGTCCCATTTCTGCGTCTAATCCGTTTCGTGTTTATCGTTATCGCTGCCTATCTACCCTATCAGTGGGTTCCCTACTACGAGCCGTATATCCAACACGGCGATTGGATCTATTACTCTCTTTTTGCGGCGATTATCGGGATCATCATCGTGATGATCGAAAGCCAGGTGCAGCAAGCGTTCCCCCAGGAACTGTTTATTGGTGTATTAGGATTGGTCGCGGGGCTTTCCACCTCGACGCTGATTCTGGTGGCTGTCCCTGAAAGCATTCCATCAGTGGCTCGTGACGTGATCCCTGTCGTTCTGCATCTCTTTTTAGGCTATTTCGGAGTGGTGATCGCGCTTCGTTACGCTCACCGCTTCGATTTTTCCGCTTCGGCGTTTCTCGCTCACAGCGAGGACCGGCTCTACGGCTGCAAAATCCTGGATACGAGCGTGCTGATCGATGGCCGGATCGTCGATATCCTCGAAGCGGGCTTTATCGGCGGTTTGGTGATTATCCCGTCATTCGTGCTGAATGAGTTGCAAGCCTTGTCGGATTCGAAGGATCCGATCAAGCGGTCGAAAGGACGGCGCGGGCTGGATATTTCCAAACGGCTGCAGCGCATCGAACGCTGCGAGGTTGAATTGCTGGCTGAAGATTTTCCCAATTTGGTTGAAGTCGATAAAAAACTGCTGACGCTGTCGAAAAAATATGAGGCGACCTTGGTGACCCTGGATTTCAACCTCAACAAGGTTTCCGACATCGAAAACGTTCCCGTTCTTAACATCAACCAACTGGCTCAATCCCTGAAAACGGTCGTTCTGCCGGGTGAAGAGATTTCGATCCAGATCATTCGCGAGGGGAAAGAACCGAACCAAGGGATCGGCTATCTGGACGATGGAACGATGGTCGTCGTGGAAAACGGACGGTCAGCGATCGGGCAGCCTGTTACTGTCATCGTGGCGTCGGTGCTTCAAACGTCGGCGGGACGAATGATTTTCACACGGATCAAAGAAGAAAACGGAAAACAGAAAGAGGAGAAAAAAGTCGACACGGCCTCCACGCTGATCGATTGCAAAGAACCATCATGAACAACTCGGATACGGCAATGACATCCCAACCCTTCGTTTCTATCATCCTTCTGAACTATAACGGCAAGCAATTCCTGAAGCCCTGCCTGGATTCGGTGCTAGCGGATTCGTACCAACCCAGAGAAATCATTCTTGTCGATAACGCATCCAGGGACGGTTCGCTGGGGATCGCGCGAGCGTATCAGGATCGCGTGACGCTGATCGAGAATCCCGCCAATTATGGGTTTCCCAAAGGATGCAACCAGGGGATTCAAGTGGCGCGGGGTGAGATCATCGTTCTGCTGAATGTGGACACTGTCGTTCGCGAAGGCTGGCTGAAAGCGCTGGTCGAACCATTGATCGAGGACCGAACGGTTGGACTGACCGGTTCGAAATTACTGTTCCCGGAGAATCACCGCATCCAGTTCGCCGGGGGGGTGATGGAACCGAACTGCCTGACTCACCACGAAGGCTACGGCGCGCCCGACGACGATTCCTTCGATACACCGAAATCCGTGGATTATCTGACCGGTGCGTCGATGGCGATTCGGCGGAATGTATTGGATCGGCTGGGCGGGATGGATGAGGATTTTCCGCTCTATTTCGAAGACCTCGATCTCTGTTACCGTGCCCGCCAGGCGGGATTTAAAGTACTCTACCAGCCGTCTTCCGTCGTGGTTCATCACGAAACGTACGGGACGGAGAAATTCGGGCCGGATTATTATTACTGCTTCCACCGGGGGCGTTTGCGGTTTCTGCTGAAACACTTCGGTGTGAAGTATTTCATCCAATCCTTTTTGCCCTGCGAATGGGACTGGCGGCTGCGCTGTGACTTGAATCGGCAGATCATCCCTCTATTGCTTGCGTATGCCGGGCAGTTGTCTAAAGCGCCCTACTTTTGGACCGCGGGCTTTTTTCGCCGGCGTCTTTCTCCATCGGCCAGTATGCAAGCGTAATTCCACTCCACAATTCTTACACTCCTGATACACGCTGTCGAATTCTTCCCAATGAAGATATGGGGATATGACATTTTCGTTTGTGATGTGGTATGATAATTCCAACTAAAACTTACCTTATCCTGAATCGAGGTACGATCGATGAGTGAAATCAACCGGCGTGCATTTGTTAAGAAATCGGGTTTCGCGGCTGCGGTGGGATCGGTGGCGTTTACCGCTCCCCCACACGTTCTCGGAGCGAATGAGAGAATCGTTCTCGGCTGTATGGGACTGGGAGGACGCGGGAGCTGGCTCTCACGCGCGTTTGCCCGGCAGAAGAACGTGGAAGTGCGGTATGTGTCCGACGCCGACGCTGGCCGTCTGGAGAACCGCGCGGATCAGGTCGAAGAGGTGCAGGGCAAGCGGCCCAAAATCGCCCCGAGCTTCCGCACGATGCTGGAGGATGCCGACGTCGACGCCATCGTCAACGCCACGCCGGATCACTGGCACGCGCTGGGGACCGTTCTCGCCTGCCAGGCAGGGAAACACGTCTATGTCGAAAAACCGGCATCTCATAATATCTGGGAAGGGCGGAAGATGGTTGAAGCGGCTCGGAAATACAAGCGCGTCGTTCAACTGGGAACCCAAACCCGAAGCGCCCCCTACGCCCAACATGCGGTGGATGCGATTCGATCCGGCCTGATCGGCGATATCCATCTCGTCAAAGTGTTCAATATGAAGACTCGCGGACAACTGAAAGCGCTGGCTGACGCGCCTACGCCCGACGGCGTCAATTACGATCTATGGCTGGGACCGGCCCCCATGCGTCCCTTTAACGAAAATCACTTCCGAGGTGGACGCTGGAACTGGAAATGGGAGTATTCCGGCGGCGACATTATCAACGACGGTATCCATCAGATCGATTTCGCCCGTTGGGCATCGATGCGCCGGTCTCCCAAAACGGCGTATTCTATCGGCGGGATATGGGAACTGAAGGACAAACAGGATACGCCCGACACTCAAACCGTCTTGCTCGAATTCGAGGGCTTGACCATGCTGATCGAGGTGACGCTCTGGACGCCGTATATGAAAAAGACGCCGCCCAGTATCCGCACCAGCGACACCTTTCCCGAATGGGCCTTCAATGCGACGAAAGTCGAAGTCTACGGCACTAAAGGCATGATGATCCTGGGACGGCACGGCGGCGGCTGGAAATCATTCGACGCCGACGGAATACCGGGACCGTTCGAATACGGTAAAGATCCGGCAGACAGACACATGGTCAATTTTCTCGATTGCATCCGGAAAGGCGGCAAGCCGAACGCCGATATCGAGAAAGGCCACCTCTCCACCACGCTCTGCCATCTGGCCAATATTTCCTACCGGTTGGGTGGCCGGAAACTGAATTTCGATTCCAAGACCGAACGCTTTATCGACGACGACGAAGCGAACCGGCTGGTCAAACGGACGTATCGCAGCCCCTGGATCGTTCCCGAGGAGGTATAATGACTGTTTTTGTTCCCTTACTGCTGCTCAGCGCGCTGGCGAATCCATCGATCGATGTTCGTAGTATTCCGGCGAATTCAGTCGAGGTTCCCGTTCAATTTCAGGCGCAAGCACTCGACTTGAATCCCCGAACCGCCTATCGGCTTTCTTATCGAGAGGGTGGGAAAACAATTCGTATCCCGCTGCAAATATCGAAGCAACAGGATCAAACGGCCTTTTTCGTCCTTCCGCCGAAATCCGTTCCCGATGGGGGGCGGTTGACCTTGAACGTTCAAAAAGGCGGGTCGCGTGGTTCATTGCCTTTCCGTTTTGATAAGCGGGATGGGAAATATCTCGATTTGTTCGAGAACGACAAGCCGGTTTGGGTCTATAACTATGGCACAGTCGAAAAAGAGGGCGTTCCCGAAGACCGTTACCGCTCGTGTTACTTTCATCCGGTCTACGGCATCGGCGGGCAGTTGATAACCGACGATTTTCCCCGCGATCACTACCACCACCGGGGTATCTGGTGGTCGTGGCCAGGATTGAAGGTTGGGGAAAAACCAGTCGATATCTGGCACATGAAAGGAATCAGACATCGCTTCGAGCAGTGGCTCTACGAGGAGACCGGCCCGGTTTGCGCCCGGTTCGGTGTGCAGAACGGCTGGTATATGGGTGAAAAGAGAGCCGCCGAAGAACGGGTTTTTTGCACGGTCTATCCGGCGGGCGAAAAAGGACGAGCGCTCGACATCACCATCCATCTCAAAGCGGGAGACGAACCGATTCAACTGAGCGGACAGCCGAAAGACAACGCGGGTTATGGTGGACTCTATTTTCGAGTGCCGCCGGGCAGGGATAAGATCATTACCGGGCCGTCAGGATGGTTAAAAAACAGCAGCAATCATGTCCAAATGCCGTGGGTGGATTATTCGGGCCGTTTCAATGCGGACCAGACGTTTTCGGGCGGTTCGATTTTCGTGCCTACGCATCATCCCGATTTTCCGCCGGGCTGGACGATCCGCTATTACGGCGTGTTCGGGGTGGCGTGGCCGGGAACGAAGCACGTGATGATGCAGCCGGGAGACGAAGTGGAAATTTCCTACCGTGTCTGGCTGCATGGGGGGGACGTGGATGGCGGGAACGTCCGGGAAGCCTACGACGCCTACGCGCTGACGCAGGCTGCCATAACTTCCGGGGAGTAGCTTGTTTTGTAGCGCAGGCTTCCAGCCTGCATCTTGACACCCTGCATCGTGACATGATTGACCAGGCTCTCTCTTCAAGATAATATCTGTCAATTCATCTGAGGTCATCTCGGATCATAGGAGAAAACAAACATGAAACGCACGCTCAGTTTTCTAATCGCTCTCACCTTCGTGTCATTGGGAATGATGGCCACGGGTGCCGACACACCCGCAGCACCGGATAGTGAATCCACAAAGGCTAAGTCGAAGGACAAAGAGACCATTAACCTGTTCAACGGGAAGGATTTCAAAGGCTGGCATATCTTTATGAAGGATGATGAAAACAAAATCGATCCAAAAGATGTCTGGAAGATTCGGGACGGCGCGATTTGGTGTAAGGGGGAACCCTTTGGCTTTATGCGCACAACGAAAATGTACAGCAATTTCAAACTCGTCGTCGAATGGCGATGGCCTGAGAAGCCCACCAACAGCGGTATCCTGTTGCGGATGAGCGCCGAAGATACAACCTTCCCGCTATGCATGGAAGCGCAGCTGAAATATAAAAGCGCAGGTGATGTCGTTGGAATGAACTGCGATTTCAATGAAAACGTAAGTAAAAAGGGCGAGTTCTTCCGCTACGCCCCCCGCAAGCATGACACCAACGAAACGAAACCCGGTGAATGGAACACGTACGAGATCGTTTGCAAAGGGGATACTATCGAACTGACCGTGAATGGGAAATTACAGAACAAGGCGACCGGGGTGAAGGTTCGCAAAGGGTACGTCGGTCTCCAGAGCGAAGGTTCCCCCATCATGTTCAGGAATATTAAACTGACCCCTCTCCGTTGAACTCATGGGTCTTCTCGGATTATTTCCGTTTCATGGCGTTGATCAGCAGATCGGGATGGATGCCTTCGGGAGCGCGGCCCTGGCTGGCGTAGAGATAGACCAGGGTTTGGAAGATGGCTTGCAATGTGGATTGAATCAAGGCGGTGAGTATGAGATAGATCACCGCGATACCGATGCACACAACGGCTGCCGTTCCCGAACCTGTGAATACCCCTAAGACAATGAGCAGAATCGCGGGGATGTTAAGCAAGAAAAACACCAGGCCGAAACTGAAATTGCCGACCAACTGCTCACCCCAGGTTTTCTTCAGCATGGCCGTGGATTCTTTCAAGGCGGCGACCGGGCCTTTTCTCTCGATAACCATCACGGGGATGACCAGATAACTGACCACCGACCAGGCCATGCCCAGCAAGCCAGCGACGAAGCGGCCCACTTTCTCGGATCGGTCTTCGATGATTCGCAGGATCAATCCCACACTCGCGGCCAGCAGCGCCCAGCCGAAGATCAGCGGCAAGCGGTTAAGGGCGGCCTTGAAGCCGTCGGCGAGCGTCGGGTCTCCCCCGCCGATGCGAATTGCCGCGCAGGCGATGATGGCCGAGTTGAAAAAGATGATAACGAAATAATTACAGAAGTAGAACAAAAACAGGATCGAATAGTACATCACCTGCTCTTCGGGTGCCGCATCTTTCTTGGGAGGCTGCCAGTCGCCGCTGGAATAAAGCGGCAGTGCGAACGAGGCGATGACCGCGATACAGCAGATCGAGGAAAGCAGCGTAAAGATCAGCATTTCCTTGTCTTTCTTCAGGATTTCCCACGAGGCTCCCATCATTTTCCAAGTACGCGACAGTTTGTTCATGATCTGACCCTTCTTATCGATCGATTTCGATTCAGGATGAATCAGTTGGATAGTCAATTATAGCATCATTGGAATTCCCTTGGTTTAACGTTTCAAACTGTTTGTTGTGACATAGAATTGAAATGTCAACAAACATGTGGGATATTAAATATTGAAGCCCTGCAGGATTCACCGCAGGGCTTCTCTATGATTTCGATTTTACATTCGTTAGAAGCCGTTCCAGTAGGCCAGATCGGGACGGAAGGCTCCGCTTTTAACTTCGTATTTACGGCACAGGGGTAGGGAACGTTGGATCAGACGGTCGCCGGCATCGCCCAGTTTTAAGACGGTTTCCCGGTCGCGTTTGTGATAGGAGACGACATCGTCGGCTACCTCGACAATGAGATACAGTGGACGCTCTCCGCCCATGACCGTTTCGAAGACTGTGAAGCCGTGAGTGATATTATTCTCTTTGTAGAGTTTGACCCAATCCCGGAAGAGATCGACGGTGTCACTCTTTTTCCCGCTGAATCCATAGAAGAAAACCATGCTGACGTATCCATCGCCTTGAATGTTGGCTCGCGCGCCTTCGGGATGATAGGAGAGGTCCTGACGTTCCAGGACGATCCACCATTTTTCGTATTCCTTGGTTTTCAGCAGATCGTCGAGAACCTCGTTCCATTTCTTGTCGGTTTTTCTCGTCAGTTCCTTCTGCATGTCGTCGAGATCGCCGAAACCCGTCATGGGGGTGAAGATGTGATAGTACGTGGGTGAGTCCATCAAGCCGATTACGGGACCGCCCCATGAGGTCATTTGGTTCTGTTTCTTCAGAGCGTTCAACTTTTGAAGCGACTCTTCGAAAACGGATATCTGCCCTGGAATGATACTGTTTTCGAGAACCGCGTAGAGTTGCGTTTCGCCGCTCTGTGCAAAGGCCGGGATTCCGGACAGGAAAAGCGTGGTGGCTGCGAAGGTGAATAATAGGATTTTGGATTTCATTGGTTTCTCCTGAAAATTTGTTGGATGATTAATAATAGAGGCCACTTCGGTAAACCCAAAGTCGTGAAGAAACAAATTGAATCTCCGTTTTAGCGATTTTCGATCGCGTTTGCCTCTTGAGTTAGGACGGACGGAGGAACACCGTCGAATTGAAAAGCGGTTTTCGCTCCGGTCAGATCATTCGCGAGAGCACGGATGGATTGTGTTTCCCCTTTTAATCGGAGAAAGAGGTGACTGTCTGGATCGGCGGAACACCCTTGGATCAGGGCGCGGCGGACGGAATCGAAGACGACTGCCGGTTCGCCGTCTTTTGAACTTTTCGCGTCGAGGCCGATGAGTTTTAGATTACGAACGTCGTTACAGAGCAGGGCGGGGCGGGCGTCTGGCTGGGTGGTTCGCAGGGTGACGTTGTCGAACGTTAGACCGTCCACATGACGGCAGAAAAAGCCATAAGCCGGGAGCGTACCGAACATCGTGGATTCGGGATATTTCGTTTCGTTTTCCGGAATACTGCGGGCGGCGTCTTCGGCGGTTCCTCCTCCATCATAGGTGATTTGAATATCGCTAAGGGAGACATTGCGGATGGGATGGCCGGGCAGGCCGGTGATCGAACTGCCGGTCTCGCTGACTCCGGTGGCGACGATGTTGTTGAGGGTGACGTTTTGGAACGTTCCCACGCCTGGTTTTTCCATGCCTTTTTTGAACGGGCGCGCCCGATTTCCCAGTCGAAGGAAAATCGGGGTAGTGATTCCCTGCATGGCGATATTGGAAATCGTTACCCGGTCGAGGATTCCACCGTCGACGATCTCCAGAGCAATCCCGGCCAGGCCGCGCTGCCGGCCATAAGAACTTTTAGAGTGAGGGGGAGGCAGGATCGCGCA